>NZ_JBJUDF010000122.1:0-6606 GCF_046067725.1 Planktothrix sp. | reverse complement strand
TAAAATTCCGAATAATAAAGCACCCGTAATGCGACGAGCAATTAAAGCAGAGGTGATTAAAATTCCAGCCAGGGTAATTAAAACCGTCGGGTCGTTTAAGTTTCCT
This sequence comes from Planktothrix sp., assembly GCF_046067725.1. NCBI lineage: Bacteria > Bacillati > Cyanobacteriota > Cyanophyceae > Oscillatoriales > Microcoleaceae > Planktothrix > Planktothrix sp. The sequence goes on along the minus strand of NZ_JBJUDF010000122.1, from coordinate 6,500 downwards.
AATATGGTAGTGGTGGCTTCTGAAGGAATAATAATTTTTGCACCGGTTAAAGCAATATAGGCAATAAATAAACCAATTCCGGCGGCGACGGCGTGTTTAATGCCTTCAGGAATAGCAGTAATGATTTGAGTTCTAAATTGACTTAAAGTTAAAGCAATAAAAAGTAAGCCTTCGATTAAAATAGCTGCTAGTGCTACCCGCCAAGAAATTCCTAATTTTAACACCACTGAAAAGGCAAAATAAGCGTTTAATCCCATTCCGGGTGCTAACGCAAACGGATATTTGGCATATAATCCCATCACTAAGGTTGCTAAGGCGGAGGCGAGCGCTGTTGCAATCACTAATTCTCCGAATAAATCCCCGGAAGTGTTCAGAAAAATGGCATTGGATAAAATTGCCGGATTAACCACTAAAATATAAGCCATAGTGACAAAGGTGGTCACTCCGGCTAAAATTTCAATTTTAAAATTAGTCTGAAGTTTTTCAAATTCAAAAAAACGAGCAATGGCTCCTAAAGTCGAATTAGAATTCATGAGATCTCCGAGTTATTCATTGAACGCATATCCGTTATTATAAATAATAAATTTTTTACCGGTAAATTTACCGAAGGTCAACTATGGATGTTAAAGCCGCCGTTGCGTGGGAACCTGGAAAACCGTTAACCTTAGAAACGGTTCAACTCGAAGGCCCAAAAGAAGGAGAAGTTTTAGTCGAAATTAAAGCAACAGGGGTTTGTCATACCGATGCTTTTACCCTTTCCGGTGATGATGCTGAAGGATTATTTCCCACTATTTTAGGTCATGAAGGCGCGGGAATTGTTGTTGAAGTAGGTTCTGGGGTAAAAAGTCTAAAACCTGGAGATCATGTGATTCCGTTATATGTTCCCGAATGTCGTCAATGTGAATATTGTTTAAGTTTTAAAACCAATTTATGCCAAGCTATTCGGGGCACTCAAGGTAAAGGTTTAATGCCGGATGGGAGTAGTCGGTTTTCAAAAAATGGTGAGATGATTCATCATTATATGGGCACTTCGACCTTTTCTAACTATACAGTTTTACCGGAAATTGCCTTAGCTAAAATTCGGGAAGATGCCCCCTTTGATAAAGTTTGTTATATTGGCTGTGGGGTAACAACGGGAATTGGTGCTGTGATTAATACAGCTAAAGTTGAACCGGGTGCAAATGTTGTGGTGTTTGGCTTAGGCGGGATTGGATTAAATGTAATTCAAGGGGCAAAAATGGTAGGTGCTAATCAAATTATTGGGGTGGATATTAACCCGGCTAAAAAAGCCATGGCTGAAAAATTTGGGATGACCCATTTTGTTAACCCGCAAGAGATTGATGGAGATTTGGTTTCTTATTTAGTCGAATTAACTCAAGGTGGTGCTGATTATAGTTTTGAATGTATTGGTAATGTTAAGGTGATGCGTCAAGCTTTAGAATGTTGTCATAAAGGTTGGGGAGTGAGTGTGATTATTGGGGTCGCAGGTGCGGGTCAAGAAATTAGTACCCGTCCCTTTCAATTAGTCACCGGAAGAGTGTGGAAAGGAACGGCTTTTGGGGGCGCAAAAGGTCGAACGGATGTTCCTAAAATTGTCGATTGGTATATGGAAGGTAAAATTAATATTGATGATTTAATTACCCATGTTATGCCCATTGACCGCATTAATGAAGCGTTTGATTTGATGCACAAGGGCGAATCAATTCGGACGGTAGTCACGTTTTAAAACACATTTCGATGGGGAGCAAACAGAATAATTATTGTCCCCACCAGACAAATGATTGCTCCCAAAGCTGCAACAAAAAAGAAAACCAGTGATTGCATTGAGACTTCCGCAATATTGTGTTAATCTGAATACACCCCATTTGAAGTCAAAAATACCCGTATATTTTATGAACAGAAAAGAGAGGTTGATTCTGATGGGGAGGCTTGAGAAGGACAAGTTAACGAGTTAGAACCAAACCAAGGATAAAAATTAGCATCCCAATCCGCAGTCGCAACCCCCTCAACAAACAAATCCATTAGAATTTGATTCACAACCTCCGCTAAAAATTGATTGGCTAACCAATTATAGGTTTGTTCAAAATCCCGCTCCCATTCTAAATAAACTGCACCCACCAAGGCTTCAAATAATTCTGATAAGATCTTTTGTTGTTCAAAGTCGGGTTTTAACGGATAGTTCGTCCCTAAATCACTTTCCTGATCTAGCTTGATTTTTAATGCTAATTGTGTTAAGATTCCCAGACTAAGCAAATCACTTTTTAATAAGGTTCGGGTTGCTAAACCTAAATGGGAACAGTGCAAATATAAATAATCATCCACCATTTGGCTAAACAGATTAGAACCTAAATGATTAATTCCCAAATATTCTAAGGTTCTGGACTTTTGTTCATCCGGCTTTAAGTCTAAATTTTCCGCAATGGCATCAGGATGAGTTAAGGCAATTTCTAATAATTCTGGATGCTGAAATGCCTCTATTCTAAGTTGGTGTTTAACAAAATTTTGATTAATCATGATCAAAAAGATTTTCAGATTTAATTAAAGATGAGCTACAGAATATTAACGGGAAATTACGGAACACCAGAGGTCGTTTTAAGATTGATAAAATAACTTTGGGGACTGTTCACAGAAGATCACTCAACCGTCAACCGTCAACCCTTAACCCATGAACTCCGCATTAAACCGAATCAGTGAAAATTTATGCTTTGGCGGTAAAGTCGGCTTCTATCGCCATTTTTCGACGACTTGTCATAGCGAGATGGGATTTTCCCTCTACCAACCACCCCAAGCTGAATCTCACTGTGTTCCCGTACTCTACTACCTTTCAGGGTTAACCTGTACGGAAGAAAACTTTACGATTAAAGCCGGAGTCCAACGGTTAGCCGCCAAATATGGGTTAATGGTGGTTGCACCTGATACCAGTCCCCGGAATACGGGAACACCAGGGGAAGATGACGACTGGGACTTGGGTACGGGAGCAGGGTTTTATGTGGATGCAACCGTTGAACCTTGGAGTCGTCATTATCGGATGTACAGTTATGTGGTTGAGGAGTTACCCCAACTCATCGCCACAGAGTTTCCTGTTATTCCCAATCAAATCGGAATCTTTGGTCATTCTATGGGGGGACATGGGGCGCTTGTCTGTGCTTTACGCAACCCTGAACAATATTTATCGGTTTCTGCGTTTGCTCCCATTATGGCCCCGATGCGTTGTCCTTGGGGTCAAAAAGCATTTCAAGCTTATTTAGGAGCGAATCAGGAGTATTGGCGCAATTATGATGCGAGTGAGTTAGTACAGCGAGGAAACTTTAACCGTCCTATCTTAATTGATATTGGCACGGCTGACCCGTTTTTACACAGTCAATTATTCCCAGAAGTGTTTGAAAGAGCTTGTGCATCCGTTGGACAAGTTTTAACTTTACGAATGCAGCCCGGATATGACCATAGTTATTATTTTATCGCAACGTTTATGGAAGATCATATTCGTCATCATGCGATCGCCTTAACTTCAATCTAGCAGAAAATGAGCCTTGAGGTTTGATCCGATTAGTCACCGACTTCCATAATTTTTAATCCCATCAAACCAACCCAAACAACTCAACTTAATGCTCGATGAAAGGAATTAACCCCAGTAGAGGTTTATGCCTATATAGATGAGTTGAGAAACCGGATTTTTTTCAAGATGATTGACTCCATATCCCAGTCGTACAAAAACCCGGTTTCTGGTGTTTGACTTAATTTTCTTCTAACGCCTTTAACAACATTTCTCCCATTTGCTGACAACCGACTAATTTCATTCCTTCTGACATAATATCCCCCGTGCGGTATCCCCAATCTAAAACTTTTAAAACCGCATTTTCCAACCGTTCAGCCGCCGCAGGTTGATCTAAACCATAGCGTAACATCATCGCAGCACTCAAAACTTGAGCGAGGGGGTTGGCTTTATCTTGTCCCGCAATATCCGGCGCTGAACCATGAACCGGTTCAAACACCCCAGGGCCAGATTCTCCTAAACTCGCAGAAGGTAACATTCCGATACTTCCCGTCAACATCGCCGCTGCGTCGGAAAGAATATCGCCAAACAGGTTCCCTGTGACAATGGTATCAAACTGTTTGGGAGCGCGAACTAACTGCATCGCTGCGTTGTCCACATATAAATGAGATAGTTCGACATCGGGGTATTCTGAGGCAAGCTCGGTGATGCGATCGCGCCATAACTGAGATACATCTAAAACATTTGCCTTATCTACAGAACAAAGTTTTCCCCGACGTTTCTGGGCGGTTTCAAACCCAACTCGACCAATCCGGTCAATCTCTGATTCGGTGTAAGCCATTGTATTGACACCGCGTTTTTCCCCCGTTTCCGTTTGAAAAATCCCTTTCGGTTGTCCAAAATAAATACCGCCCGTCAGTTCACGGACAACCATAATATCCACCCCTTCCACTACTTCTTTTTTCAAAGAAGAAGCATCGATTAAATGAGGTAAAATGGTGGCTGGACGCAAATTCGCAAATAATTGTAATCCGGCTCGTAACCCTAATAACCCGGTTTCAGGTCGTTGATGGCGGGGTAAATTGTCCCATTTATACCCCCCAATGGCTGCCAACAATACCGCATCACTCTTGAGACACTGTTCTAGGGTTTCCGCCGGGAGGGGTTCTCCAGTCGCATCGATAGCAGCCCCCCCCATCAGTGCTTGATGAAAATCAAAGGTAATATTTAGTTGCTTCCCGACGACTTTTAACGCATCGACGGCCACCGCTATAATTTCAGGGCCGATGCCATCGCCTGGAAGCAGAGTAATGCGGTAGTTTTGACTCATAATCCTGGGTACTAACAAAAACAATTAGGTCAGACGATGTTTGAGTCTCCTCAGCGATCGCCCAACCTTTTACTATAGCATTCTCAGGTCAAATTTGAACAAATTTAGCGTAAAATAGATTATATAGATGAAGGAGGGCAGGGACATGGAATATCAAAAAATTTTAGTCGCAATTGATCGCAGTACCCACGCAGAGTTCGTCTTTCACCAAGGGTTACAACTGGCTCAACTTTATAAAAGTCAGTTAAAACTGTTTCATGCGATTAGTGTATCACCGATGATTTTAGGTTCTCCGGGCGATTTATATGGTCAACGGTTAAATCAGGTGGCACAAATTCAACATGAATTAATTGAACAAGAAATTAATGAAGTGGCGGGATGGTTATCAACTTTTGTGAGTTATGCTAAACAGCAAGGAGTTGAGATAGAAACGGAATATCAAATTGGAGAAGCGGGATATTGGATACGAGAAACAGCTAAAAAATGGGATGCTGATTTAGTGGTAATTGGCAGACGCAACCGTTCAGAATTAGCTGAATTATTTTTAGGTAGTGTCAGCAATTATATTGTGCATCACGTTAAATGTTCGGTCTTAGTTGTACAACACCCTGAAGATTAAAACTCCTATTATTAAAAGTCATACTGAGTGAAACGAAGTATCTCTTTAGCGTTTTGAATAAGAGTAAAGATTCTTCGCTGTGCTCAGAATGACAGAAATATTGCATAGAAAAATTAGATCAACAAATTGTAGGGGCGATGTCTCCTCGCCCTAACACCTGCAATAGATATCAGAGCTATAGCGATCGCATTTTACCTCAAGATTTCTCCCCAAAATCCCTAAACTATTATTAATTTTCCTAACTCTCTTTTAACCGCTTGTCAGAAATGCAGTAAAATGAATTGTAGGGCTTATATAAAATCAAAGAAAATCCCAGTACAATTTTATCCCTCTACGATAATGAAATGCTGCATTAACCCCCAATGTCCGAACCCAGACAACCCCGATAATACGGTTTACTGTCAAAGCTGCGGTGTCCCCATACCTGACTTGCTGCGGGGACGGTTTCGCATGATTAAACTTTTGGGTCAGGGGGGGTTTGGTCGGACTTATTTAGCCGAAGATCGGGATAAACTGAATGAGAAATGTGTAGTTAAACAGTTTGTCCCCATGATGCAAGGAACAGCAGGACTACAAAAAGCCTTAGAATTATTTGAACGAGAAGCAAAACAACTGCAACAACTGGGACATCATCCCCAAATTCCGGCATTATCGGCTTATTTCTCAGAAAATAATCAACTCTATTTAATTCAGCAATATATTGAAGGGGAAACTTTAGATAAAATCTTACAAAAACAAGGGGTTTGGACAGAACCGCAAGTTAAGGAATTATTAATCAGTTTGTTACCTGTTCTCGAATTTATTCACCAGCAAAAGGTGATTCACCGTGACCTCAAACCCGATAATATTATGCGTCGTGGAAATGGGGAATATGTATTAATTGATTTTGGCGTAGCGAAAGATTTATCGGCAACGGTGATACATACTCAAGTAGGAACCCGTGTTGGGTCTGATGGATATGCAAGTCGGGAACAAATGCAAGGGGGAGATGCTTACCCCGCTACTGATTTATATAGTTTAGGAGCAACTTGTTTTTATCTATTGACTAAAATTTCACC
>NZ_JBJUDF010000121.1:0-3347 GCF_046067725.1 Planktothrix sp. | reverse complement strand
GTTCAACCTGAACGGATTCAACTTCAACCAGTCAATCATCGACTCAACCGGTCGCGTGATCAATACTTGGGCTGATGTGTTAAACCGCGCTAACCTGGGTATGGAAGTGATGCACGAGCGTAACGCTCACAACTTCCCCTTGGACTTAGCATCTGGTGAATCGGCTCCTGTTGCTTTGGTTGCTCCTTCTATCAACGGTTAATTTTTAACTTGAGATAACAAAAAACGCTCTCCGAAAGGGGGGCGTTTTTTGTTGTTGGGGTTTTGGAGATGAAGAAAAGTATCTAAATTTAAAGCTTAATTTCAATTTCAGCCAAAACCGATACAATCTTTCGGTCTAGGTGATAGGGTTAATGCCATTCCAACCTATGGTCTTAATCCAACTTTTCCTAGATTATGAACCCTAAACCGTCACAACGCGATCCCTTAGAATCCGCCGTCACCGCAGCATTAGGCGCGGGTGTAGCCACTTCTTTTGCCGTGAGTCAAGGTCAAAGTCCCTGGGTGGCTTTAGGAATTACAGCCTTTGCCGCCATTGTTGCTTTAGTTTGCGATCGCGCAGGGTTAGTTTGAATCTCACTTTGATCCCTGATCTACAATGGGGGGAACAAATCCTTCAAGAAAGAATTTCTTGGAAGATTGAAGTTGATTAATAATGTTTCCTCCCAAAAAACCATGATTGAATCCTATGCGTTTTTAGTCTTAGCCTTAACCCATGAAGATCCTGTTTGCTATTCATTGTCAGGATTAAATGAGGTGAATTGGAAAAAACTTTCCAGTCAAACCTACCATTACTTTTTAACTTTAGGGGTAGTCCTTTCAATCTTAACGATTGCCCAAACCGCCCAAGCTTTAGTCAGCCTTGGAGATTCTGGAACCCAAGTCAGTCAAATTCAACAACGTTTACAAGAACTGGGTTATTTTAATGCTAATGCTACAGGTTATTTTGGTAGTCTGACTCAAGAAGCGGTGATTCGCTTTCAACGAAATGCAGGTTTAACAGCCGATGGTATTGTTGGCCCCCAAACTCTCAGAGCTTTGGAATTAGTCACCAGCGATCCCTTTAACCCTCCCAGTAATCGAGACTTAATTGGACTGGGGATCGGGGATAGTGGCCCCGGTGTTTCAGATTTACAGAGACGGTTACAAGCGTTGGGTTATTTTAACCAACAGCCCACAGGTAACTTTGGAAATATCACCAAAAATGCCGTGATGCAACTTCAGCAGGACTATAATATTCCGGCAACGGGTTTAGTCACTGAAGCTACCCTGGCTCTGCTCAACAGTGGTCTTAATTCTGGGCAGGATGTTGTTTTCCCCGGTACAACGTTACAACAAGGCGACCGAGGGACTGCGGTTGTCACATTACAACAAACGCTACAAAACCTCGGCTTTTACAATGGCACTATTACAGGATATTTTGATGATCAAACGGAACTAGCTGTCCGACGGTTTCAACAATCTCAGGGAATCTCAGCTACTGGAGTTGCTACATCGACAACATTAGTTGCTTTAAATCTCTATGTCCCTGGAACTCCCTCTGCCCCTCAGTTTGATACGATTCTCAGATTGGGAAGTCGAGGCTCGGCGGTCAAGGTATTACAAGGGCAATTACAAACATTAGGTTACTATACCGGAATTATCGATGGTGTATTTGGTCGCTCGACTCAACAAGCTGTGATCAATTTTCAACGAGCCTATGGTATTACTGCCACGGGAGAAGTAGGGCCAACCACCGCTTTCTATATCGCCACTGCCACTAGCACTAATCCCTCTGTTCCTACGATTCCTCTGCCTATCCCCATTGTTCAACGTCCTAGCGTTCCTATCCCCAATTCTGTATCGATAGTTTCTTTAGGGGATACAGGAGCCGAAGTGAGAAAAATTCAACGACGTTTACGGGAACTCAATTATTATAATGGCCCCATTAATGGCTTTTTTGATAGTGCCACTCAAAATGCTTTAATGCAGTTTCAACAAGCAAATGGAATTACAGAGACAGGAATTGCAGGCCCTACTACTCAAACTTATTTATTTCATACTCGATCCATTTCTACAGCCCCAACTCGTAGCGTTGTTACTGTTGTTGAAATGCCTGCTCCTACTTCCGGTTCAACTAACATTCGGCTGTTACAACAACGATTAAAAACTCAGGGACTTTATTACGGCCCGATTAATGGCATTTATGATCGCTCAACACAGCAAGCGGTTGCACAAGCCAGAAGTTTTTATGGCCCTAGTGCAGAGGCAATTTTATTTGGAGGTTTGTAAATAATCACGTTTTTTTAATGGGATTAGGCGGATTGAATCCAGATTTAATCGCTCATTCTGGAGTTAAAATTAGGGTGTATCCTCTTGATTGTCTGCATTTAATCCGTCTAATCCGAGTTCACCAGAAAAACATGGGAAGGTTAGAAGCCTCGTCTCTTCAGAGCGAGGAGGAAAACCGACCCAAGCGGTTTTAACCGCCTGGTTTCTTTTAGAATCCATAAGAATAACCATCCTTTTTGTGAATTGATTGACAATATTTATGGCTAATTCCTGTTACTCTACCATTTTGTGTGGCAATATCAAAACTGCCAGATGCACGGCAAAGAACTCGACCCAAATAACAACCTATTTTCTTGCCTTTAGTAACAAAAGCTTTAACAATATCGCCCGTCTGAAAACCTTTATGAATCTGTTTCCGTGAGCGATGTCGTATTGGAAATCCATATTTATCAGTACCACACATTTGACGAGTACCACGTCCAGTTGCCTGAATTAATAAAGGTTTATTGGTTAAAATCTCTAAAGTATTGACTTTCCCAACACAAGCTGCATCTAACCAGTGGGATTTAGGTAGATTTAATCGGGTGCGATTGAATTTAGTTAACCCTCCAGAGCCAGTTGAAATAGGTAAACCTGTTTCTTTTAATTGGTTAAATAACGACCATCGAGTTGAGTTAACTGCGGTTGCATCTTTAAGAGATGATTTTGCTTGCTTCAAAATTCGGTTTAGTAAATCAGGTTTACCCGAAAGAAAATCTTTGATATCTCGATTTCCTTTTTCTTGATTGCAATTATGGCAGGCAATAGCAAGGTTGGAAATTCGGTCAGTCCCACCTTTTGATTTCGGGTGAATATGTTCTACTTCAAAGGGGACATTTTTGACTCCACAGTAAGCGCATTTCCTATCCCATTTCTCTAGTAAATACTCCCGAACCTCATACCCTGCAAGTTGTCCTTGTTGGTATTCAATCCCTGATACTTCAGGATTCTCTAGTTTTTGTAAGTCAAATCTGACTAATTCTTGAACAATGGAATTAATTGGGGTGAGTTTGATTAGTTTTCTTACCCAAGTTAGG
>NZ_JBJUDF010000120.1:0-16121 GCF_046067725.1 Planktothrix sp. | reverse complement strand
CTAAGACCAGTACAGATAAATATTTTGCCGCTATTTTGTTTGAAGCTAACGATTTAATCCTAAATAAAACTGGGAAAATTTCAGGGATTGACTTAGGGTTGACGAGTTTGGTAACGGTGTTTGATGGTGCGTAGCTTGACGGGGGAGTGTCAATAGAAGAACGTCGATCTCAACCTTCCTTAGAAGACTCTTCTTTATCTCCAACTCCCCAATTTAAGCTCAAAATTTTGTTAGTTGAAGATTATCCCATTAACCAACAAGTGATTTTAAATCAGTTAAATTTGCTAGGATGTGAAGTCAATATCGGAGAGAATGGCGAAGAAGCTTTAAAACGCTTAGAATCGAATTATTATGATGTTGTCTTTATGGACTGTCAAATGCCAATCTTAGATGGGTATGCTACAACCCAAGAACTTCGATGCCGAGAACGAGAAAAACCGAACCAACATACCATTGTGATTGCTTTAACGGCTCATGCCTTACCCGTTGACCGCCAGAAATGTTTGGCGGTGGGGATGGATGATTATATTAGTAAACCCCTTGAACAGGAGAAATTAGAGGCGGTATTACGGTATTGGATGACTCAAAAGCAGTGGAGCTCACGGGAAAAAGTGGTGAGTTCCAAACCTTCGGTAAAATTGTCAGTTGCAATGATTCAACTCTCTGAGGATAAAACTTTGACTTCCCAGAAGAATCATCAAACTCAGGAACAACATTTGATTCCGTTTGATTTAAAACGATTACAAACCATCTCACGGGGCAAACTGGAATTTCAACAAAAACTTTTACAATTGTTTATTGATAATGCCCAAATCGATTTAAGGATGATTCAAGAAGCAATCCATCAAGAAGATTATGAAACTTTGGTCACTTGTGCCCATCGTTTAAAAGGTTCAAGTGGAAATGTCGGAATGCAACATTTTCCGAGTTTGGCTTCTGATTTAGAACAAAAAGCTCGTCAAAAAACTTTAGAAGGTTGTGAAGAATTAGTTAACAAAATGGAAGAAAAATTATCACAGGCGATCGCCTTTATTGAAACCCATTTATCTTAATTTTTCTTAGTATAGAACCTCCAAAATCCTCTTTCAAAAGATTGTCATTCCCCTTTCTTACTAGAATCGAATAACATTCTCTATCCCTTTTTTAATTTCTAATTTATGGCACTAATTTTGGTCGCAGATGATGATATTACTACACAATTGATTCTGCAACACGCCCTAGAGGAACAAGGACATCAAGTATATATGGCGGAGGATGGAGGAATTGCTCTCAGTTTAGCCAGGAAACATCATCCGAATTTAGTGATTTGTGATTGGATGATGCCGAGAGTTGATGGATTAGAAGTCTGTAGAAGTCTAAAAGCTGATCCTGAACTGACTTCTGCATTTTTTATTTTGTTGACGGCTAAAGAAAATATGACAGATCGAATTACCGGGTTAGATTCAGGCGCCGATGATTTTATTTCTAAACCCATTGAAATTGAGGAAATTTTAGCGCGAGTTCGTTCAGGATTAAGAATTCAAAATTTGAATCAAGCGTTATTAAAAAGTAATCAACAGTTAGTGCAAGCTTTATCGAATTTGCAGCAAGCTCAAGTTCAATTAATTCAACATGAAAAAATGTTAAGTTTAGTCCAGTTTGTTGCCGGAATTGCTCATGAAATTAATAATCCTGTCACCTTTATTCGAGGAAACCTTGATTATGTTTCCCAGTATACAGCCAATTTATTAGAGGTGGTTAATTTGTATCAAAAGGTTTATCCTCAGCCTCAACCGGAGATTCAAACAAAACTGGAAGAAATTGAGGTTGAGTATATTATGGATGATTTGCCACAAGTTTTGAAGTCGATGCAGCAGGGAACTGAACGAATTAGCAATATTATTCAATCTTTAAAGAATTTTTCCCGTTTGGATGAGTCAGAGAAAAAATTAGCGGATATTCATGAAGGAATTGATAATACTTTATTGATTTTGCAAAGTCGTTTAAATCAAAACCGAGATCATCCGATTCAAGTTATTAAATTATATGGTCAAATTCCACAAATTGTCTGTTATCCAAGTCACTTAAATCAAGTGTTTATGAATGTGTTGAATAATGCTATTGATGCGATCGCACAGCACAAAAAAAATCATCCGTTTCTGGAACCTAAAATCTGGATTAAAACTGAAGCCTGCGATTTTACCCATCCTCATCAAAGTTCAACTCAAGCCATTAGAATTCGGATTCAAGATAATGGCACAGGAATCCCCCAAGAAATCCGTCGCCAAATTTATGATCCTTTTTTTACGACAAAACCCGTTGGTTCAGGTAAGGGATTAGGGTTAAGTATTGCCTATCAAATTATAGTCGAAAAACACAAGGGAACCTTTAAATTTTGTTCAGAATTAGACCAAGGAACAGAATTTATTATTGAAATTCCCTTACATCAACATTAAAGTTATAGATGGGAACAGGAACTGCGATTTACTGGGAGAAAAGACAGGTATACGGTCTAGGTTTGGTTGCTATATCTATTCTGGTTTTTAAACAATTTCTGAAGAAGGATGAAAATAATTGTAGATTTGTTGAGCTAATTTAGGGCCAATTCCTGACACTTCTGCTAATTGTTCTGGGGTCGCTATTCTAATATAATCTAGGGAACGAAAATGAGCTAATAGTAATTTTTGGCGATGATGTCCTAACCCTGGAATATCATCTAAATGCGATCGCTTCATTCTTTCACTCCGTTTATTTCGATGAAAACTAACCGCAAACCGATGGGCTTCATCTCGTAATCTTCTTAACAGTTGAACCCCCGGTTGTTCAGGGTCAGTTTCTAAAGGTAACCGTTCCCCAGGAAGAAAAATCTCTTCTCGTTGCTTGGCTAAACTAACCACTCGGATTTCCTCTAAAAGATTCATCTCCTGTAGGACAGCAACCACCGCAGATAGTTGACCTTTTCCGCCATCAATCATAATTAAATCTGGTTTATCTGTTGAGGAGGAATAATCTCGAAACCGTCGTTGAATCACTTCTGCTAAACTGGCAAAATCATCAGAATGTCCACTCTGAACTGAAGGATTTTTGATCTGATAATGACGATAGTATTGTTGGGAAGGTAAACCTTCAATAAAAACCACACGGGAAGCCACCGCATCTGACCCTTGAATATGGGAAATATCATAACCTTCAATTCGATGAGGAAGGTCGGGTAAATCCAAAATTTCGGCTAAATCTTCTAATGCTACTGTACGGCGATCACTTAATTTTTGGACTCGTTCTAATTCGTATTTAGCATTGCGTTCTACCATCTCAATTAATTCGGCTTTAAGTTGACGTTGAGGAGTTAAAATGGTTACTTTTTTACCCTTACGATCGCTTAACCAATCGGTTAAAATTGATTCATCCGGTAACTCATATTGAACTAAAACTTCGCTGGGAATTTCAACCGGATCAACCCTTTGATAATGTTCTTCTAAAACCCGTTGTAAAATTAACCCCATTTCTGTTAATTTTAACCCCGGTGGAACTTCCGCCGTAAACCCTAACCGTCCTACTAATTGTCCGGCTCGAATTTGGAATAATTGAATACAAGCTTGTTTCGTATTTGCCGCTAGTGCGATCGCATCCTGGGATACTCGATCATCGGGTAAAGACACTTTCTGTTCTGCATTTAAAGATTTTAACCCTTGAATTTGGTCTCGAATTCTAGCCGCCGTTTCAAAGTTTAAATTCTCCGCAGCGTCTTCCATTTGTTCGGTCAAATAATCAATCAGTTCCCTAGATCTTCCTTGAAAAATCATAGCAACTTTCTGCACAATTTTTCGATAATCTTCAGGGGAGATTAACCGTTGACAAACCCCCGGACAACGACCGATATCATAATTCAAACAAGGGCGATCTTTAAATAACGGTTTTGGTCGTTGACGTAACGGAAAAATTCGCTTGACTAGATGCAAAGTATCTCTCAAAATCCTCGTATCCACATAGGGCCCATAATAACGATCTTTTAGGTTTCCTAAACGTCGTTTACGAGTAATAAAAATCCGAGGATAATCTTCTGACCAAGTAATGCACAAATAGGGATATTTTTTATCATCTTTCAGCAGGACATTAAAATGGGGTTGATGTTGTTTAACTAAATTGGCTTCTAAAGCTAAAGCTTCCGCTTCAGTATCGGTAATAATAAACTCAATTTCAGTAATTTGTTGAACCATTAAAGAAATTCGAGGGGTGTGATGATGATGGTCTCGAAAATAAGAACGAACCCGCGATCGCAATTTTTTAGATTTACCAATATAAAGAATATTATCCTGACTATCTCGCATTAAATAAACCCCCGGAACGGGAGGAATATCTCGTAACTGTTTTTCTAAGCGTTCAGGATCTTTAACCAGGGGAAGAGTTATAATCGATGACATGGTTAGATTAAAGCTTGAATGTAATAAATTAAATTGCTATAATTTAATTATAACAAAGAATTGAGTCTTAAACGTTGTAATTTACCGACTGATTCAGGGTTAATTTATCCGTTCTTCAAACCAGGATTTTGTTGAGGCTATTGAAAATCAGGATAGGATGATGGTTCAAGAACTAAATGACCTAAGAAATTGTATTTTAGAAGTACGTTATCAAGACGCTTTAGAGATTATTGATGAACTTAGAATATTGCATTAAAGAGTTACCTCATCGCATTGATCAAGAATGAGTTTAATTACCAGGGGGTGACGATTGATTTGATGAGTTATACTGATAAAGTAGCTGAATTTAGGGTTCAAGTGTTGATTATGGTTCAAGCTCCCCCTGATTTAAAAACAATAGCAACAGAAACTTGGGTAAAAGCGACCTGGGAGGAATTTTTAGCTTTAGCAAACAACCCTGAGTATGCTGAGGGTAAATTTTATTATGATCAAGGATATGTGAGGATAGAAATGTCACCATTAGGTTCAGCACATAGTCAGGATCATTCAATAATTTCCACCGTGATTATTGTTTATGCCGCTTTAAAAAACATTCGGATTAAAGAGTTGACAAACCCATCATTTAGAAAAATAGGATTACGAGAAAGTCAACCGGATATTGGATTTTATATTGGAGATCATTTTAATTTTCCGCCTCGTAATAACTCCCCAATTAATTTAGATGAACTGACTCCCCCTCATTTAATTGTTGAAGTAGGTGCATCCTCTTTTAGCGATGATATTGGTCGAAAACGATTACTTTATGAACAATTAGGGATACAAGAATATTGGGTTATTAACGTTGAAGATAACACTATTTTAGCTTTTGCGGTCGAAAATCAAGGTAGTCGATTAATCGAAGAATCTCTGGTTTTACCTGGATTAAAAATTGCTTTAGTGGTGGAAGCATTGCAACGTTCCCAAACCGAAGATGACGGAACCTTAACACGCTGGTTAATGGCGGTAATTAATTCCCCTTAAATTAGAACTCTAATAATTATTCATTATAAAAAAATAAATCATAATCAAGTTGATAAAAAATTTAAAAATATCTTAGAATAAGAGTGGCAAGAATCTCTCGCTCAACTTATGACTCTAGCAACAAATTCTATTTTAATTTCCACAGATCAAGCACTATCTTTGCTAGAAACTGTTCTGCATCATTCCCAAGCCGAGGATGTTACTGTTACTCTCAACAATACCGAGGAATCCTTAACCCGATTTTCAGAAAATCAAATTAGTCAAAATCTCACCACCCGCCAATTTAATCTTTCCATTACCAGCTATTTTGGCAAACGCTGCGCCAGTGCTTCCACCAATGAACTTGAACCTGATGCTATTATCGCCACCCTTCGCCGTTCAGAAGAACTCGCTCAGGTCGCACCGGAAGACCCAGAATGGGTTCCCCCCTTAGAACCCCAGACTTATGATGACCGTATGCCCGGTTTTGATCAAGAAACCGCTAACTTATCTCCCTTACGAAAAGGAAAAATAATACAAAAAGTATGTCAATTAGCGACTCAATCTAACATAGAAGCATCGGGAACCCTCAGCAGTGAAGCCATTTTATTTGCTGTGGCAAATTCACGGGGATTAAGGGCTTGTAACCGTTTAACTTCTGCCGATTTTAGTGTGACTGCACGGATAGAAACGGGTTCAGCTTGGACTCAACGAACCGCTTGCAGCGTCAATCAATTACCCATTAAATCCTTAACTGAAACGATTATTAATCGAGCGTTGCTATCGAGAAATCCCCGTGAAATTAGCCCCGGAATTTATCCAGTTGTCTTCGATGGAGCCGCATTTTCTGATTTATTAGAATGGGTAATTTGGAATTTAGATGCACGGGCAGCCGATGAAGGACGATCTTTTATGTCTCGGACTAATTCTCAGGGAAAACCGATGGGAAATCGCATCGGTGAACCTTTATTTAGTTTCTTAATTCAGGTGCAACGAAATCCCAGCCATCCTTTATTACAAAGTTCTACTTTTTTTAATGATGGCATGAAAAAAGATGACTTAGAGATTATTAAAGCGGGTATTCCTCAAACCTTATTTTATAGTCGATATTGGGCGCAAAAGCAAGGAAAAACTGCAACAGGTGGGATGTCTCCCATTGTAATGTTAGGCTCAAATCAAAGTTTAGAAGATTTAATTGCTCAAACAGAACGAGGAATTTTAGTCAGTCGAGCTTGGTATGTTCGCTATGTCAATCCTCGTACCTTAGAAGTTACTGGAATGACACGAGATGGTACGTTTTGGATTGAACAAGGAAAAATTGCTTATCCGATTAAAAATATGCGTTTTAATCAATGTTTACCCGAACTCTTAGCTCATGTTGAAGCGTTAAGTTCCGTTGAACGTTATGGGAATACGGTTGCACCAGGAGTTAAAGTTAAAGCCTTTAATTTTAGTAGTATTACCGACAGTGTTTAAGAGGGGAAGTTAATCCTTGCAATCATTGGAGTTACTATCAATCATAAAAAAAACGATAAAAATCCGCTACGGAAGTTCAAGTGTAGGAAAATTGCTTTCCTTCAGCAACTTCTAGGCAACAAAAACTAGGTTATAAATGGTAATCAAATCTATCAACAACTTCCTAAACTCCAACGAGGTTGTTGATAGAATCAAGCTTTTAAAAATCATGTTATAATTTGTTAAAAAAATTAAAGAAAATTTGTACTAAATATAAAGAAAATATAAAAAAATAATGTTGCCAATATTTTTTTAAATAAAATTAATCTTTTTTGTGATTTAGATTACTAAAGTCCCTGTTAATATTAAGTTAGAGTTGGCTCAGAACGTGCAATCAACACTAGGGACTAGCTTGAGTTCCGTGACAACCATCATTAACAAGGATACTAATCAAGGTTAGCCACTTGTTTAAGAGGTCGATCAACAGAACATCTATCATATGATTCTCTGCTTATACAATTACAGGTTATTCTTCAATCAAGATTATAGGCTTCTAGCATTAACGCTAGTATTATTCATTTCAGGGAAAAAAACGACAGGCAATTATCCTAGAACGTTCAAGGATTAATACACAATAAAGGAGAAATCCAGAAATGAGTCAGCACCTTTTTCAGAAAGAATCTTGTAATCAGACCTTTATGATTGACCCTCTATGCCAAACGTTGAGCAAAAATGCTTTACTTTATAGAATTATGGGTGATTATGAACGGTTGATTGCGGAACGAAACTGTTTAGATAAAGAACTTGAAAAGAAAGAGCAAGAAATCTCCGAACTGAAGACAGCACTCAATCATTCTACCTTAGTTTCGATTGAATCTGAAAATAAAATTCTCAATTCTATCCAAGAACGATATGAACAAATCACGCAAGTCTTAGAACAGGCAGAAGCTAAAACAAAAAGCTTAATTAAAGCGATTCCTGATTTAATTTTTTGTGTAAATTCTGATAAAATTGTTGTGGATTATTATCCAGATAAACAGGATCTTCATTTTCCAGATACAAAAGACATCATTGGCAAAAAAATTCAGGATGTGTTTCCGAAAGATTTAGCAACATGGACAGAATATTATCTGGAAATCACCTTGGAAACTGAAGAAACTCAAATGGGTGAGTATGTTGTCAAGCGAGATGATCAATGGTATCATTATGAAGCTCGATATGTTAAAAGTGGAACCCATGAAGTGTTAGCCATTGTCCGAGATATTACTCAACGAAAACAAGCGGAAGCTAACTTACGAGTTTCGGAAATTCAAGAACGGGAAAGAGCATTACAACTGGAAAAAACCTTACAAGATTTACGACAAACCCAAGCTCAACTAATTCAAGCTGAAAAAATGTCCACTTTAGGACAAATGATGACAGAAATCGCCCATGAAATTAAAAATCCGATTAACTCGATTTATGGAAACCTAACCTACATTAATCAAGATATTGAAGCCTTAATGGAATTGGTTAAACTTTATCAATCCCATTATTCAGAACCCGTTCCAGAAATTCAAGAATTTATAATCGCTTCAGATATTAATACTATTATTAATGAACTACCTCAAAGCATAGAATTTGTGCGATTAGGAGCCAATCGATTGTATGATTTAGCGTTATCCCTACGCAATTTTTCTCGTTTAGATGATCAACAAATGGTATCGGCGGATCTCCATATTGGTTTAGATGGAACCTTAAAAATTCTCCATAATCAACTCAAAGCGAAGGGGAATCATGCTGAAATTGAAGTCATCAAACAGTATGGAGCACTCCCGTTAATCAAATGCTACCCCAGTCAACTCAATCAAGTATTTATGAATATTCTGGCTAATGCCATTGACGCCTTAGAAAACCAACCCGTTCCTCGAAAAATCACCATCAAAACAGAGCTATGCAAAACGCACCCCGACTGTTTAATTACAGACGCGGTTCGCATTTCGATTTCCGATAATGGCCCCGGCATTCCCAAGTTTGTTCAAGAGCAAATTTTTAATCCATTTTTTACGACAAAACCCGTTGGTAAAGGCACAGGTTTAGGGTTGTCGATTTCCCATCAAATTATTGTAGAAAAACATCAAGGTCGGTTAGAGTGTATTTCTCAAGAGTCACAAGGAACAACCTTTGAGATTATCCTACCCCAGAGATGAATCCTTTTAACGGTATAATTCCATATCAATTTGGGACAAATCGGATCTTGACTTAGAATCATGTAAAATCGGCGTTCTGTACCGATACAATTGGGGCTAGAATTCCATTGTCAATGTCTCATGAATATTCGTACCGTTTCAACTCAACCGTTTAACGATCAAAAACCAGGTACATCAGGCTTACGCAAGTCTGTTCCAGTCTTTCAACAACCTCATTATCTGGAAAATTTCGTTCAAGCCATTTTTGATACTCAACCCGACTATGAAGGCGGAACCCTCGTGGTGGGGGGAGATGGTCGCTACTATAACCGCCAAGCCATTCAGATGATCTTAAAAATGGCAGCCGCCAATGGCGTAGGACGGGTTCTCGTCGGATGTGGAGGCATTGTATCCACTCCCGCCGCCTCCTGTATCATCCGCAAAAATCAAGCTTTTGGGGGCATTATTCTCTCTGCAAGCCATAACCCCGGAGGGCCAGACGGAGATTTTGGAATCAAATTTAATGCCAGTAATGGAGGGCCAGCACCCGAAAAAATCACCGAGGATATTTATGCTCGCACCTTGGTGATTGATGCTTATAAAATCATGGATGCGGCGGATATTAATTTAGATAAACCCGGTAGTTTTAAACTGGGAACTATGACCGTTGAGGTGATCGATTCTGTGCAACCTTACATGGAATTGATGGAGTCTTTATTTGATTTTAACTTGATTCAACAATTGTTAACATCGGGCAAGTTTCGGATGTGTATGGACTCCATGCACGCGGTGACAGGGCCTTATGCCCATGCCATTTTTGAACAGCGTTTAGGAGCACCTACGGGAACCGTTTTAAATGGCAAACCTTTAGAAGATTTTGGCGGCGGTCACCCTGATCCAAACTTAGTTTATGCCCATGATTTAGTTGAAATTATGTTTGGGGAAAATGCACCGGATTTTGGGGCAGCTTCCGATGGCGATGGCGATCGCAATATGGTGTTAGGACGTAACTTTTTTGTCACTCCTAGTGATAGTTTAGCGATTTTAACTGCTAATGCTCATCTAGTCCCCGGTTATAAAGACGGGTTAGCGGGAGTTGCCCGTTCCATGCCGACATCTCAAGCACCGGATCGAGTAGCAGAAAAATTAGGAATTGATTGTTATGAAACCCCGACAGGATGGAAGTTTTTCGGCAATTTATTAGATGCAGGAAAAGCCACATTATGTGGAGAAGAAAGTTTTGGAACTGGATCAAATCATGTCCGAGAAAAAGATGGATTATGGGCGGTATTGTTCTGGTTGAATATTTTAGCAGTTCGTCAAGAATCCGTTGAAGATATTGTTCGCAGTCATTGGCAAACCTACGGACGAAATTACTATTCTCGCCATGACTATGAAGAGATTGAAACTGAAAAAGCCAATCAATTAGTTGATCTGTTACAAGCTAAGTTACCCACGTTAAAAGATCAAAAATTCGGCTCCTATCAAGTAGAATATAGCGATAACTTCAGTTATACTGATCCAGTTGATAATAGTGTTAGCAAAAATCAAGGCATTCGCATTGGCTTTACCGATGGTTCTCGGATTGTTTTCCGGTTATCGGGAACAGGAACCAAAGGAGCAACGTTACGGGTTTATTTAGAAAGTTATGAACCTGACCCCACCAAACATAATTTAGATCCGCAAGAAGCGTTAGGGGAATTAATTCAAATTGCCGATGAAATTGCTCAAATCAAAACTATAACCGGACGTCAACAACCGACCGTTATCACCTAATATTGAGTCAATTCCTCTAAACTCGTAGGGTGGGCTCTGCCCACCAATTTTATTGTTATCTAATAGTTAAATAGAATTATAAATACTAAAACCATACCTAAATCAATTAGAAACAATATCAATAAAACGATAATGAGGTCAATCCATAATGAACTCCTTTGAAGATGAGCTAATCAACCGACAACCACTTAATCAAAAGCTTCTACAAACGATTCGTCTAATTGGAGAATATAAAGGTAAACAAGAGTTATTTAAACAACAAGCCCCGCAGGTTTTAGAAACTTTGCGTCAAGCTGCAATTATCCAAAGTACGGAATCTTCTAATCGGATTGAAGGGATTACAGTGCCATTAATTCGGATTCAGAAAGAGGACGTGGTGCTGATGCACGTTGGGGAAAGATATAGGTACAGTACCTATTGAATAGGTATTATAGGCAGGTACAGTACCTATATAAGAAAAGCTGATATTTTTGCTGGGCAGCAACCGAGTTTTTCATCTGCGATGGCAGTAACCACGTTGCTGCCTATCACATTTTTCTACCATTCACTTAAGGTATTTGCAAATCTTTCTACGGTAAAGTTCAATTTTATAATTTTATGGTAATTAAAAAATCAGTATATAGTCAATAATTCATAAGACATCAGAAGCTAAGAACATCAAAAAATTTAGTTATATAATAATTAATAAAAATCATCACAACGGTTATGAACGAAACAACAACAACCTTACCTTTACCGCCAGGAAATTTGGGTTTACCGATTATTGGTGAAACTATTAGCTTTTTGCAAGATCCTGATTTTGCCGATAAACGACAAGAAAAATATGGATCAGTGTTTAAAACCAATATTTTTGGTCGTCCAACGGTGATCATGGTGGGTTCAGATGCCAACCGTTTTTTATTTGCAAATGAAAATAAATATTTTATTGCCACTTGGCCACCCAGTACCCGAACTTTATTAGGATCAGGTTCCTTATCGATGCAACTTGGAGACGTTCATAAGTCTCGCCGTAAAATTTTATCCCAAGCTTTTCAACCGAGAGTCTTAGCAAGTTATGGAATAACGATGCAAGAAATGACTCGCCGTTATTTTCAACAATGGGAAAAAATGGAAACCTTTACTTGGTATCCTGAACTGCGGAAATATACCTTTGATGTGGCTTGTAAATTATTAGTCGGAACAGATAAAGTGGCTGATAGTCATTTAGAAGAATTATTTGAAGATTGGTGTAATGGTTTATTTACTATTCCCTTACGTTTACCCGGAACTAAGTTTAATCGAGCATTTCGTTCTCGTCAGTTATTATTACAAGAAATTGAAACAATCATTCGTCAACGTCAACAACAACCGTCATCGGGACAAGATGCGTTAGGATTGCTTTTACAAGCAAAAAATGATGAAGGAAATCAACTGAGTATTGAAGAACTCAAGGATCAGATTTTAACCTTATTATTTGCTGGACATGAAACCTTAACCTCTGCGATCGCTTCCTTTTGTCTACAAGTTGCCCAACATCCTGATATTTTATCTAAAATTAGAACCGAACAAGCTCAGTTTGATTTCTCCCAACCCATCACCTTTGAAGATTTAAAATCCATGACTTATTTAGAACAGGTGATCAAAGAGGTATTGCGGTTTGTTCCTCCGGTTGGGGGTGGATTTCGAGAAGTGATTCAAACTTGCGAATTTCAAGGTTATTGTATTCCGAAAGGATGGTCAGTTTTATATCAAATTAGCAAAACTCATCAAGATCAAAATATTTATTCTCAACCGGAACAATTTGATCCTGATCGCTTTAGTCCAGACCGTGCAGAAGACCAACCTAAACCCTTTAGTTGGGTTCCCTTCGGAGGGGGAATGCGAGAATGTTTGGGTAAAGAATTTGCGAAATTAGAGATGAAATTATTTGCCGCATTATTAGCCAGAAACTATGAATGGGAACTATTACCCGAACAAAATTTAGACTTAATTTTGGTTCCCACACCCCGCCCCCGTGATGGCTTGCGAGTGCGATTTCAAGTATTAAAAAAACCTGACGGAGTTTTCACGCCGCCAGGAAATTAATTTTACTCTCAAAATTAGTTTAAAAGAGAGTATCAATCAAACAAGTTATGACTTGGGAAGACCTGTAGAATGAATTAATTCAGCCACACAACCTGTCCAACCGGTTTGATGGTTGGCACCAATTCCAGCCCCATTATCACCGTGAAAATATTCATA
This sequence comes from Planktothrix sp., assembly GCF_046067725.1. NCBI lineage: Bacteria > Bacillati > Cyanobacteriota > Cyanophyceae > Oscillatoriales > Microcoleaceae > Planktothrix > Planktothrix sp. Next base: position 3,103 of record NZ_JBJUDF010000120.1, on the reverse strand, counting down.
GAATAAAATCAGGTCTTTCCAGTAAGGGTCATTTTGGAACTTCTCAGCCCCTCCATACACCGGACGAGCCCCCGACTGATCCTGTAAGAAGATCCGAATCAAGCGATGTTCGATTTCCTCGGCAACTTCCAATAGGGTTTTGTATTGTCCAGAACCCGTTGGACATTCAACGGTCAAGGCGTTGTTATAGTAACTGTATAGCTGTATTAACGCTCGTACCAACAGGAAATTCACAGGCATCCAAATCGGGCCACGCCAGTTGGAATTTCCCCCAAACATTCCTGAAGTCGAATCACCAGGGATATACTCAACTTTATATTCCTGACCCGCATGGTAGAAACGGTAAGGATGATCTTTGTGATAACGAGATAACGCCCGAATTCCGTAATCACTTAAAAATATCGCAGTTCTTCAGCGCTGTAATTGGCACCAACCATAGAATCAATAACTCCTAAATTAAGCGAGGGTATTGTTGATGAAGTTCAGTAAAAAATCAGTTGATCAATTCACCTCAAAATTTTATTGAGGCTTAATGATGCTTATGACTAAAACTTGATTTCTACTTGAATAGCTAACAGTTGTTGGCTTGCACACAGCTAAACATGGTATCAACATTAAATTAATTTGTCAAGTCAAGGTTTATGGTGTAATTATCATGTGAATAAACGGATGATTCAATAGTTAAGGTAATCCAGAATTCTGTCTTTCATAAACAGAGAACACCCAGGTTCAAGGCTTGCGGTGAATCATTATAGAACGGTTTCGTGATTGGCCTATTAATAGTTAACCTTCCCCAACCCTGAGTGAGTCAAGGGAAAAACAATCAATATGATTGATTGATATCAATAGAAAGTTTCTTCACAGGAACTCAGGGAACTTAGGGCCTTTTTTGTTTCCCCTAATCTCAACAAAGGTCAACGAGTTGCTGTCAAAGTTTTCTCAAATTAAGCGGAAATGAGTTGATTGTAATCGTAAAGAATAAGGTTGTCTGTCAATCCAATTCTTATTATTCCTAAATTAAACGTCTTAAGACTGTTAATTAATGGCTCGGTAAATTTTATGTAAAAATTGAGGAAATAGATGATGCTTTATTGGATTCTAAACATGATTTTAAAATCAGGATTAATGATTTTAGGATTAAGTGCGATCGCTTATTTTAGCACTTGTCTATTTTTATTTGTACGGCAAACTCACTTTATCTTTTTTCCCTCGCGTTTAATTTCGATGACTCCTGATGATTTAGGTTTACCTTATGAAGATATTGAGTTAAAAATTGATACAAATTATGGAACCGTTGAAACGGTGCATTGTTGGTGGATTCCAACAAAATTTGACTCTGAAAAAGTGATTATTGATTTACATGGAAATCGCAATACAATTGGAGCAAATTTGAACGATGCTGAACAATTTCACCAAATGGGATTATCGGTTTTATTAGTTGAATATCGAGGCTATGGACGTAGCACCAACCGTTCCCCATCTGAAACAACCGTTTATGAAGACGTAGAAACGGCTTGGGATTATTTAGTGAATGAACGTTTAATTAATCCTGAAAATATTTATATATTTGGTCATTCTTTGGGCGGTGCGATCGCAATTAACTTAGCTTATAACCATCCTGAAATTGCAGGATTAATTATTGAAAGCTCTTTTACTAATATTCGTGAAATGGTTGATTATAAGAAAAAATATTGGATGTTTCCCATTGATTTAATTTTAACACAAAAATTTGATTCTTTAGCTAAAGTTCCTTCTTTAAAAATGCCTATATTATTGACTCATGGAGGAGAAGATGAGTTAATTCCTCCAACCATGAGTCAAGCCTTATTTAACGCAGCAGCAGAGCCAAAACAGCTTTTAATTGTTCCGGGTGCCGGTCATAATAATGTTCGACAGGTGGGCGGGAATCAATATTGGCAAACCGTACAACAATTTTTAACTGGATATCACAGGGAACAGGGAAGAGAAGAAAAAGCTAGTATGTGAACTACCTACACCGCCCTAATCGGGTCAGTGCAGGCTTCCGAATTCACAGACCGATGCCCCTTACTTGTTCATCAGGTGGACTTACACAGCCTCCATCGGCAAAGACGGGGTTCCCTCCGTCTTCAGTTAATATTCTGATTCCTTCATTCCTGATGTTAAGTGCAGCGTTTTCATCACGATCATGATGAGCATGACAATTAGGACAGTCCCATTCCCTGATATCCAGAGATAACTCATCTAAGACATGACCACAACAGGAGCAGGTTTTGGAGCTAGGGAAAAAGCGATCAATTTCTACAAGTTCACCGTTTTTTTGCTTCAACTTGTAATCAATAAAGTTGACAAAATTTCCCCATCCCACATCAGATATTGCTTTTGATAGCTTCCGGTTTTTAACCATCCCCTTGACATTGAGGTTTTCAACGACAATCACTTGGCTTTCGTTTACCAATTTTCTTGATAATTTGTGCAAGAAATCTTGGCGGGAATTGGTTATTTTCTCATGAACCTTAGCTACAGTTTTTCTAAACTTCTCTCTCGCAGAACTACCTTTAGTTTTTCGGGATAGTTTTTTCTGTTTTCGGGCTAAATTTTTCTGATGACGATATAAATGTTTGGAGTTAGCGTATTTAGTTGCATTTTCTCCATTATGAGTAATTGCGAAATCTTTTAAACCTAGATCAATCCCAATAATATTGTCTCCCGACTGTTTAACGTCAGTTCCTTCTACCTCACATAAGATGGAAGCAAAGTATTTATCAGTTGAAGTTTTGGAGATTGTTACCGTTTTAGGATTTCCCGTAATTTCTTGGTGAAATATTGCTTTAATTTTACCAATCTTAGGGACTTTTAGGTATTCACCATTAACAGTAACACTTTGGGGATACTGAATTGATTGCTTGTGATGTTTTGATTTGAAATTAGGGAATTTAGCTCGTCCCTCAAAAAAGTTCTTGTAAGCTCTATCTAAATTGATTGCGACACATTGGAGAACCGATGAGTAGCAATCCTCTTTGAGCCAAGGATATTCTTTTTTAAGTTGAGGGAGCATTCCCTTATAAGATGCTAATTTTAGGCTTTTGCCAGTTTCTTGATAGTGCTGAATACAGGCATTTAA
>NZ_JBJUDF010000119.1:0-4734 GCF_046067725.1 Planktothrix sp. | reverse complement strand
TGATTGCGGGGTTATTTCAAATTATTTTTGGGGTATTCAAACTCGGTAAATATATTACCTTGATGCCCTATAGCGTGATTTCCGGCTTTATGTCGGGGATTGGGATCATTTTAATCATTTTGCAAATCCCACCGTTTTTAGGACAAGCCACACCCAAGGGCGGTGTCTTGGGAACCATCCAAAGCCTACCGGAACTATTGACAAATATCAATCCTGTAGATGCGACCTTGGCAGCCTTAACCCTGGCGATTATTTTCCTAATGCCATCCAAATTTAAGCGAATTGTTCCGCCTCAATTAGTAGCATTAGTCATTGGTACAGTCGTTTCTTTAATCTTTTTCCAAGGGGTTGATATTCGTCGCATTGGCGAAATTCCCACCGGACTCCCCGTCCTGCAAATGCCTGTGTTTAGCTTCGATCAACTGACCATTATGTTAGTTGATGGGGTGATGTTGGGGATGTTAGGTTGTATTGATACCTTATTAACTGCCGTCATTGCTGATAGTATCACCCGGACTCAACACGATTCTAATAAAGAATTAATTGGTCAAGGAATTGCCAATATGGTATCAGGAATTTGTGGCGGATTACCCGGTGCTGGTGCAACAATGGGAACCGTTGTTAATATCCAAACGGGTGCAAAAAGTGCCTTATCAGGTCTGACCCGTGCGGTGATTCTGCTCATTGTGATTTTAGGCGCCGCTAGTCTCACCCAAAGTATTCCGATGGCGGTGTTAGCCGGAATAGCCCTGAAAGTGGGGATTGATATTCTCGATTGGAGTTTCCTCAAACGTGCTCACGTCGTTTCTGCCAAAGGAGCGATGATTATGTACGGCGTGATGCTACTAACCGTATTTGTTGACCTGATTGTTGCTGTGGGCGTCGGGGTATTTATTGCTAATATTCTCACTATTGAACGCTTGAGTGATATGCAAGCTCAAGATGTGAAAGCGATTAGCGATGAAGATGATGCCATTGTCATGAGTCCAGAGGAAAAACAGTTACTCGCCGCTGGTCAAGGTCGAGTGTTGTTATTCTATCTCAGCGGCCCGATGATCTTTGGAGTAGCCAAGGCGATCGCCCGTGAAGAATCCGTGGCACAAAACTATGATGTATTGATTTTTGACTTAAGCGATGTTCCGATGTTAGGGGTTACGGCTTCTCTGGCGATTGAAAACGCCATTAAGGATGCAGTGGATAAAGGTCGTCACGTCTTTATTGTTGGTGCCAGAGGTAAGATTAAACAACGTTTGGAACGCTTCAAGATCTTAGATCTGATTCCTTCTCATCATTTAATTCTGCAACGGAAAGAAGCTTTACAACAAGCTTTAACACTGATTACTTCTCCCGCCTACAGTGGTGAAATGCTCGACACGAACCCCAGTGATGCTCAAAAACCGATTATCACAACAAACTCTGAATTAATCTGAGCCATTCCTAACCCGTGAGTTCCCTTGCTAATTCTAGCCTGACTGCTCACGGGTTTTTCTGGTTTCACCGATTGCGACTATTGAAAATTAGGGAAATTATGTTATAGTTCAATACAATACAATGTGAAAAATTTGCGGGCGTAATTCAGTGGTAGAATGTCACCTTCCCAAGGTGAACGTCAGGGGTTCGAGTCCCCTCGTCCGCTTAACACTCCTTAACTTTTTTAGAGCTTTACTAGGTTGATGGCGCATAAAAGTCTGCCATCTTGACAAAATCCTGCGGGCAGGATAAGATACTTTATAAGCCTGACCTGAACATACTCTTGATTTTTTAATCAACATAAGCCCCTACTCTCATTTCAGGTGTAGGGGTAAGATCACTTCAAACCTTAAAAGGGTAAAGCCAAAGGTTTAAACCCATGTTTGACGGAAACGGTACCAATCTTTTCCATTTTTTCAACGGTAATTTGATTCCGACCCCAAGAAAAATTGGTGTAAATTTTCTCAAATTCCAACAACATCGATTCCGCAAAACAAGCAAAAAGTTGACGACCCGGTAACTTCATATTGACGATTTTCATAATTTTCCAATCAATATCAAGGGCGTGTTCCACAATCCCTCCATCTAAGACATGAATTTCTGGATGTTGAATTTTTGTAGCCAAATTTTTAGGATAGCCACCATCAATTAACAAACAAGGTTTTTTTAAGGTATTTGGATCAATTTCAACTCCTTTGGGCATACTGGCAACCCAAACAATAATATCTGCTTCCGGTAAAGCTTCTTCTAATCCCATGATTTTGCCCCGTCCTAGTTCTTCCTGTAAGGCATTAAGGCGTTCTTTATCACGGGCAATTAATAACAATTCTCCAGCTTCTGTGTGACGGTTAAGCCAACGACACACCGCACTGCCAATATCTCCAGTAGCCCCACAAACTGCAACGGTGGCTTTCCCTAAATCAATCCCTAAGTGTTGAGCTTCATTTTCAACCTGACGACAGATAATATAAGCGGTATGGGTATTTCCCGTTGTAAACCGTTCAAACTCTAACTTAATATTACGAACTTGTTGAATTTGTTCTAAGTTAAAATTTTCAAAAATAATTGAAGAAAATCCCCCTAAAGCTGTGATATTAATGCCATTTTTTTGAGCATGAGCCATCGCATTAATGACTTTGCGAGTAGCGGCTTTAATCCGACGGCTTGCTAACATTTCCGGTAAAAAACACGATTCTACATATTTACCTTCAATGATTTGACCAGTAATACTTGTGACTTTAATATCATCCACGATTTGAGGCGGAGCGCTACACCAAAAATCCAACCCTTGATCAGCGTATTCAGGATATCCTAAATCTCTGGCTACGGCTTGGGCGTGTTCTAAACTGGTAAGATGACCGATTAAACCAAACATGATTCAACTGTAAATTTTAAGATAGATTTTAGATTTTAACGTCAGAAGCCGCAGACTGGTAGAAAACAATCCTCTGTTTCCAGTCTGCTCAAGCTTCCATCGGTTAGGGCTAAAATCCAAAGGGTATTTTAGACAGCAGATAGACCATAGGCAGACATCCGCATAATATCGCGGGTCGAAAACCCGATATTGCTGAGAGCTTCCCCATAAGTCATCATAAAATCTTCAACTAATTCTTCTTTTTCCATGCCCAGAACCAAAGCATCATCAGCTACTTGGTTGAGCATTTGCCAAACAATCGGCAGGTTTTGGCGGTTAGCCTCTTCAAGTTCCGCTTTACAAGCTTCAAAGTTCGCTTTCAACCATTCTTCCCCAAAATTGAGGTGCTTATACTCATCTTTAACCACCCCTTCGGTAATTTTGCGGGCGAAATCATCCGCAACCGGGATGTAAATGTTATAAGCGGCAATGGCAAAGCATTCAATAATTAAAGATTGAATCAGCAAACAGGTGACAATTTTACCTTCTGCGGCGGCATCTTTAAAATTTTGGTGCAAGCTAGAAAAGAACTCACGGGCAAATTCCAGATCCGGCGTAACATTTAAGTTGCGACCACAGGATTGAAACCCCTTCTGATGACGCATTTCCATTTTGGCTAAACGCGCTAAATCTTCTTGATGCTCTGGTAACATTTCACCCAGCTTGATGTAATTGTCGTAGGCTTCCTGTTCCCCTTCAATCACAATGGCATTAATCCGACTGTAGGCATCCTTATAGGTTTTAGATTGGAAGTCAATCTCTGGAATGGCTTCAAGCTGTGGCATAGATTTACAATCTCCTCATCACAAATGAGTTATTATTGCTAGTTGGCAAACTCTCTCCTCCTTTGGGACAACCTCAAAATCGGGTTGAAGAGTCGAGTTTTTGAGAAACGACTTAAATTAAGCTTATAGCGATTCTCGCACAAAACCCACGTCTTTTCACTTTGGGATGCTGTAGAACCTCCCATGAATTCATGTTTTTGTCAATCTAGGGTAATCTTTGATGGAAAATAGGATCAGATTCTATATTATAAGTTTAACTAAATTAATTTAGGATTAAAACTATCATTGACTTATGAAAACAACAATTGAACGGGAAAAAATATTAGTCGGACTCAGTTGGGGTCTACTGTTGATGGGGGCTGGGATTGTATTATTACCCTTATTTGTGGTCTTGTTGACCTCCTTCTCTACCCCTAACGCCGTTGGTGGCACGAATTTGACTCTGGCTAACTATCAAGAAGCTTGGCATCGCGGAGGCTTTCTCCTCGCCTTTGCCAATTCAACTTTAGTGGCTTTAGGAGTGACCGCATTCCAAGTCATCACCTCCGCCTTAGCTGGATACGCCTTAGCTCGGTTACACTTCCCCGGACGACAAACATTATTATTAATTGTCATCGCTACACTGGTAATCCCTTTTCAGTTATTGGTGATTCCCATCTTTTTAGTCTTGAAATGGGGACACCTACTCAATACCTATTGGGCTTTAATTTTACCCACGGCGGTGAATGGTTTTGGGATTTTCCTCCTCCGTCAATATTTCCTGACCATTCCCGTAGAATTAGAAGAATCCGCCGCCTTGGATGGGGCTAATCGCTGGCAGATTTTATGGCAAATTATGTTACCCTTGGCTAAACCTGCTTTAATTACCTTGTTTTTATTTACCTTTATCGGGGAATGGAATGATTTGTTTAAACCCCTGGTCTTTACTACGAAAGCTGAATTAAAAACTGTGCAGTTAGTTTTAGCAGAATTTCAAGAGCAATTTACAAGCGGTTGGTCATTATTAATGGCTGCGGTTGTGATTTCTTCTATTCCGGTAATTGGATTATTTTTAATCGGACAAAA
>NZ_JBJUDF010000118.1:0-2947 GCF_046067725.1 Planktothrix sp. | reverse complement strand
TGGATAAGATCCGAATAAATTCTAAAGGTAAATTATCGGGATCGGCAATAAACATCACTTCATAAACCCGCTCACCAATCATTTGTTGCATGGGTTCTAATAAAACCTTTAACGGTTGATATAAATTCGGCTGTTCAGTAACCACTTGATTGAATTGATTTTTCAGATGATTTAACCAAGTCGTTAAATTAGAAACTTGATCCGTTAAATCAAACGAAAGATGATAATAGCCAACATAATGTTCATCAGAAAAAGCATCGGGGGCGGGTTTCGGTTGGGGAATTTCAATAAATTCAATTCGTCCGTTTAACCCTTCCATCCAACAGGCTAAGGTATATCCAGTGGTAAAGCGTTCACAAACTGTAAATCCTAAAAGTTCATAAAATGCGATCGCCCGATGAATATTAGCCGTCCGAATTGAAGCATGGTGCATGAAAATTCCCCTTATTCAAATAATCGAAAATAGGGATAACGAACGGGTACTCCCTGTTCTTTATCTAAATCAAAATTAATCACCTCCCAGCACGGTTCATCCTGACCATCCGGGCTAAATTCCACAGGTAAACCGTATAATCGTGGTTGTGTAGGATCTGAACCATCGCGCCAAGGGGCACTGCGTTCTAAATAGGCACTGATTAACTCTTGATAGCGTTTTGCGATAATCACACGGGTAGCCCGGTAGCCTTGAGTGTAGAGTCGGTCTAACGCTTCATGAATTTCAAATCGAATTCCATCAGGATGGGTATGTTGTCGATACCATTCTCCGTCCCATTGTCGCCAATGACGACCCGATTGTAAGTGTACCAACTCGCCGGAATTGGGGTCAGCTTCAAAAGCCCCGTGACGAGGACACAAATAGGTATCCGTCAGGGTGAGGGCGGGAATTGGCTGACGGCAATGGGGACAACTAATTTCTGGGCCAAAAAAGGGGTACTGCAAGGCAGAATTCATGATCAAGGGGGTTTACACCTGGACTTGTCGTTTATGATAACTATGGGCATTTTACTCTTTCTTTTATTGTAGTTTGTTTGTTTTTAACGAATCTTGTACCCATGTCTGATCAACCGTTGTTAACTTCTGTGACTTATTGGCCTCCGGTAGACCTTTCCCAAGCTGCCTTTGTCGCTGCAAATGCTGTGGTGATGGGGTTTGTGGAGGTGGGTGCTGGGGCCAGTATTTGGTATGGGGCCGTTGTCCGGGGGGATGTGGAACGAATTGTGATTGGAGAAAAAACCAATATTCAGGATGGTGCAATTTTACATGGTGATCCGGGTCAAGTGACGTTATTAGAAGATTATGTCACCGTTGGCCATCGGGCGGTGATTCATGCCGCTTATATTGAACGAGGAAGTTTAATTGGCATTGGGGCTGTGATCTTAGATGGGGTGAGAGTTGGAACTGGAAGTATTATTGGGGCGGGTTCTATTGTCACAAAAGATGTACCTCCCTTTTCGTTAGTGGTGGGTGTTCCCGCCAAACGAGTTCGGGAAGTGTCGCCAGAGGAAGCCGCAGATTTAATTGAACACGCTAAACGTTATGAAAAATTAGCCTTAGTTCATGCTGGAAAAAGTACGGAAATGGGGTTTAGTTAAAACTAAACTTTGGGTTTAGCCGGAGGTGTAATTTTAAATCGATTTAAAAGATCATTAATTTCTAATAATAACTCAAAATCCGCTTGAGGCAATAAACCCTCTGATGTTTTTTCTAAGAATGTAAAGGCTTGTCTAAATTGGCTGGGGGTTGCCATAATGGGGGAGTCAAAATGACAAGGAATAATCCGGTTAAAATTCCATTGAGACACTTGATTTGCCCAAATTAAGGTTTCTTCGGGTGCTCGATTTAAGATTAAGGTTTGTAAAATCGGAGCGACAAATAACCGTCCATTTCCTCTTAACGCTTCAAAACATTGTTGCCAATTCGGTTTCCATTTAAACGGATAAATGCCAAAATAAGCTTTTTTAGAACGGTCGGGAGCTTGCCAAGAGTCTCGAAACGCATCGGCTAATTCTACGGTATCTAAAACACTCGGACGAAAATAGAAAGAAAATAACGAGATTCTTTGCCATCCTCGGCGACGGGTAATTTCATGATCTTCTACTTTATGAAACGTATCATCTTTGGCATGAAATAGTAACGGATAGGGATCAAGTTGTACAATGGCGGGAGGACTATCAGGAATGGAAACAATGGTATCAGTTACTAATAAAGTTTGGGAGCCTCGATGGAAAAAAGCCACTTCTGCAAACCGCCCAATTCCTAATGCTAATGGCCCTAAAATTTGATAGTCAAATTCATCAAAAAAGGGGGTATTTCGACTGTCCTGGGGCAGAATATGAGTGCGTTGTGCAGGTAAACCTAACCAACTTAGAGGTAAATTAATTGGAAAACTCCACTGTCCAGGGGCGACAAAAACTTGCGCCTTCGGAAATTTTCGAGCAAAGGGCCCAACAAAAACTTTATGTTCAATGCCTGAAATTGTTGGCAGAATAATATATTTAACGTCTCCATATTTGACGACTAATTCCTGCATTAAACGCAAACATTCTGGGGTCGGAGCAACGGGAGCATACACTAACAAACCCCCCTTTTTCAACTTTACCACCGTCATCCGAATGGGAACCACCACATACAGAATTCCCTGTACCTGCTCAAATGTCCATATTGTATTCGGAACTACTTCTGTGCGGAGCGTTCGCCGTTGACTGTAGGGATAAATGGGGACAACGGGCCAAAAAGGCCATGAATATTCCTGAAATGAACGATTTTGAACAGGTTCTTCTGGGGTTTTCCGACTGTACTCCACTGTTTTCCTAACTCCTGCTTCTTGATAGAGAGCTTTTAGAGATAGACGCGCCGTGGCTCGTCTCGACTTTAGGATATCGGAATTTGTTCTAAAGTTTCATATTCATCTAAAATCCCTTTAGGAGATTCTTCTCGATGTAGTAAG
>NZ_JBJUDF010000117.1:0-8301 GCF_046067725.1 Planktothrix sp. | reverse complement strand
CACAACTTTATATTGTGGTGATACTCAACAATTTAGTGCGGAAGGCTTTGATCAATATAATCAACCTTTTTCCATTGGACAAGTTACTTGGACGGCTGATAATATACAACTTCCTAATAATGGAAGATTTATTGCGGGTCGCTTTGAAACAACAGTTACTATTACCGCAACAGTTGAAACCATTAGTCAATCTGTCCAAGTTGAAGTTATTGAACGTCCAAGATTAACTTCTTTAAAAATATCTCCATCATTGATAGAAATGTATCCGGGTCAAAGCCATGAATTTACAGTTGAGGGTTTCGATCAAAGAGGAAATCCTATTTCAATTAAAAATGTCAATTGGACTGCAACTGGGGGCAAAATTAACAACAATGGAATTTATATTGTTGGGAATAATAGTAAAGGACAATTCACTGTTACTGCTTCAATACCCGGTCAAACAATTAGCGCAACGGCTGAAATTATTGTTCCTTCTATTTTAACTGATCTGATTATTTCACCGCAGACTATTTCTGCTGAACCTAATGAACCGATCACGTTTCAAGTTATGGGTTTAGATCAGATTGGAAATTGGATGTGGGTGAATAATATTGAATGGAAATGTACCGCCGGAGGTCGAATTAACCGAGAGGGAGTTTTCAAAGGAGGTTATGAACAAGAACAAGTTACTGTAACCGCCAAAGTAGGGTTACTTCAAGTTAGTGCAACTGTTCATATATTACCTGTTTTAAGACGAATTCAGATTAATCCTAATCGGAATATTTCTCTTAAACCGAATGAAAGTATAACTTTTAATATCGTTGGGTTTGATCAATATGGAAATGAGATTGAAACAGGAAATATTGTCTGGGAAGAAAAAGGGGGAAGAATTGATCAGAATGGAAAATTTACAGCCAAGAATAACGATAAAGGGTCATATCAAGTAACAGCTAAAGTTGCTGCATTATCTCCCTATGATATTCGCTCAAAGATATTAGCTTTTGGCATTTATATGAAATTGATATCTCGGAGTATTTACTGGGCACAAAGGTTATTTTCTCTGAGTAGTAAAATTCAAAATTTATTATCGTCTAATTCTGCGGAAACAGAGATTCAAGAAGAATCTGAAACAACTGATAATATCTCCACCGCTTCTGAGCAAAATTCGTCTTTAGAACTATCTGATTTTGAAATCGCTTTTCAAGCTTGGTTGATTAAACAAGCGATTAAAAGAACTATTCGTTTATTAAATTGGGTGGGGAACTCTTGTATTAATTTTGCTCTAATTAGTGATTCTGTTAATGTCCAGGTTGTTCCTGTTTTAAGAAAGTTAAGAATTCAGCCAGAACAAGTTGAAATTAAATCTAATCAACATTTTCAATTTAAAGTTACTGGATTTGATCAACAGGGAGATTTTATCAAACCTAATTATATTAAATGGGAAGCAACAGGGGGAACAATTAATCAGAATGGTGATTTTGTTCCATCAGCATCCTCTAATGGAAGTTATGAAATTTATGCTACAGCTATCCCAGAGAATATTAGCGATTTAGCTGAAATTAAAATTGTTCGGGTGACTCAAAAGCCAGATGTTTATATTACATCAAATAATCCTAACCCCGAACAAATATCACGTCCAACACCGAGTCCAACTCCACGTCCGACCCCAAGTCCAACACCGACACCGACATCAACCCCATCACCAAACCCAACCAATAATCAAACTGAATCGTTCTCAGAACTGGAAACAGTTAAGATAATTTCTAAAGGTTCGATTAATGGAGACATTCTTGGAAAAGCTACTGTTGCAACGATCAATAATGAAGAAGTAAAAGGTAAAATCCTAGCAATTTGTAGTTTAGAACACAAAAGAGTGTGTTTGCAAATAAAAGAAGGTGAACTAGGAATCTGGCTTCCTGAATCTGCTTTTTTTGTAAGCAGATATGAGGATTATCAGAATTTGCTAAAGTTAAGCTAGTGCTTTGTACTGGAGCAGCAAAATTATGATCCAAGTAATGATTAGCCCACAGTCCTTACTGGAAACAGGCATTAAAGTTGAGAAGGTTGATAGCCTTCGACTCTTCAAATTTACCGACGAGTTACAATCTAACCTCGAAGATTTGCTAGAAAAAAACAAGACAGGTTCACTAACCCTAGAAGAAGAGGCAGAACTCAACGCCATCGGGGAACTTGACCGCATCTTTACCTACCTCAATTCTCTCTTAGTTGCCGAGCAATGACTATTAATGAATTGACAAGGCAACTCGTGCGGAAACGTGCAGGCTACCTGTGCGAATATTGCCACTCTCCTGAGAAAATCAGCACCTCTCGTTTCACCATCGATCACATCCAGCCGCGCTCTCTAGGCGGCTCTGACAATTCTGATAACCTGGCTTTAGCTTGTAGCCGATGTAACCAGCGTCGTTATAACTTCATTGTGGGTCGGGATGTGGAAACATCAGCAATTCTGCCTTTATTTAATCCTCGTCAACAGCACTGGTCTGACCACTTCATCTGGAATGCAGAGGGTACGAAGATTGTCGGCACAACTCCTATCGGTCGAGCCACTTGTGAGCGTCTTGACCTCAACGACGAACGCTATAGAGGAGAACGTTCTATCCAAGAAGCCCGGACGCTATGGGTTCAGGCTGGCTGGCATCCTCCCTCAGAAGATCCCCGGCAGCTTGATTAAGCAGATTTGTCCGACTGCTCTACAGTCACTTGAGAACAAGTCTATACCACACAAGAAGTACACCAATATGATCAACATTGAGATATAGCAATTATGATTTTATGACTTAAAGCAGTGCGAGCATCCTCCCTCGCTACACCCCAACATCTACCAATTAATTGTTTTAATCTTATTGTATTTGCGATCACATATTCTATTAATATTAATTTAAGTAATATAAGATGGTGCGTGCGCTGTGCTTACGCACCCTACTTCGATGGGGGGCGATCGCTCCTATTTAAAACAGTATAATTTTGAAAAGTTATCAAATTTATGATAAAATAAATTATACTATTTTTAACTCATTAATCCCTAATAGGCTTATGAAACTTGATGACCTTATAAAAAGTTATCGTCAAGAAATTTTAACGATTGCGGCTCAATATGGAGCCTATAATATCCGAATTTTTGGATCTGTGGCTAGAAATGAAGCAGATTCTAATAGTGATGTCGATTTTTTAGTTGATCTTGAACCTGGAAGAAGCCTTTTAGATTTAGGTGGACTTCTGATGGACTTACAAAATTTATTAGGGTGTCCAGTTGATGTTGTTACAGAAAAAGGTTTAAAAAAACGAATTCGTGAACAAGTATTAACAGAGGCAATTTCTTTATGAGAAATGATTTTGAAAAATTAAAGGATATTTTAGAAGCGATTACTCGTATTGAAAAATATGCGATTCAAGGTAAAACGAATTTTGAAGAAGATGAACTAATTCAGACTTGGTTTGTACAAAACTTACAAATTATGGGTGAAGCATCCCGCGCACTTTCAGCAGATTTTAGAGAACAACATCCTGAAATCCCTTGGTCACAGATGATTGGAATGAGAAACATATTAGTTCATAATTATTTTGAAGTAGATACAGAAATTGTTTGGTCTGTTATTGAACAAAATTTACCTGAATTAAAAACTCAGATCGAAAGGATTTTACGAACCCTATAAAATTAACATTATTTTTTGTATTAATATTAATTTGAGTAAGATAGTGCGTGCGCTGTGCTTACGCACTCTACGGTGTTGAGGAAATTTATTGTTTCCACAATTTTATGGTGCGGTCATAACTTCCTGTTGCTAACCATTGACCATCAGGGCTAAACGCCACTGTAAAAATATCACTATCATGGGCTTTAATGGTTTCTAATAATATTCCTTTTTGTACATCCCAAATATCTAATATCCCCTTAGTATCTCCACTCATTAAAAATTTACCATCAGGACTAAAAACAAGATTAAAAATCTCTTGATCATCGGCTCTTAACGTTCTTAAAAAACGCCATTGTTCTTGTTCATGTTGCCAAATTTTAATCATACCATTGCGACTCGCTGAAGCCAACAATTCACCCGTTGAACTAAACGTTACACTTCGTACCCAGTTCCCATGACTGTTTAAAGTTTGGATTTCTTTTGCTAAGTTTAAATCCCAAATTTTGACCGTTTGATCTCGACTTCCACTTGCTAAGAATTGACTATCAGAACTAAACGCTACACTATACACACGATCTTGATGACCTGTTAAGGTAAAGGCACGTTTTCCCTTCGTCATATTCCAAATTTCAATCGTTTTATCCCGACTTCCACTTGCTAAGAATAAACCATTAGGACTAAACGCCACCGCTTCCACCCCGTCTTGATGACCCGTGAGGGTATACCACCTTTTACCTTTGGTCATATCCCAAATTTCAATAGTTTGATCTCGACTTCCACTCGCCAAAGTCTTGCTATCAGGACTAAAGGCGATGGTCGTGATCCAGTTACTATGACCAACCAAGGTATACCACCGTTTACCCGACTCCAAACGCCAAATTTCAATCGTCTGATCCTGACTTCCACTCGCTAACGTCTCACCATCGGGACTAAAGGCAACTCCGGTGATGGCGCTGCGATGACCTGTTAGGGTATGAACACACCTCCAAGACGGCGATCGCAACGGTTGAACACGCTGTTGTTGTGGCGGGGTTGGTTGTTGGATGGTGCGGGGGGGTAAGGTCTGGGGAGGCGATGAGATGGGGGTTCTCAGCGTTGGCGGGGGAGGGGGTGAAGGAGGAGATTGTAAATGACGAGCGATCGCAGCAGGTATGCCACCCGGATGTAAATCTTTTAAGACTTTTAATGCAGAATCATAACGTTGACTGGGTAAAACCGCTAACATTTTATCTAATATTTTTCCTAATTCTGGAGTAACAGGATGATTTTTTAAATAATCTCGCCAAATCCAACGATCTTCATGAATATCATATAAATCAAAGGGGGAAATATGGGTCATTAAATAAATACAAGTCACCCCTAAACTATAAATATCACTGGCATAAATCGCTTGTCCTCTCGTTTGTTCGGGGGCGACATATTCGGGACTCCCAATTACAGTTCCCATCAGAGGAACTTGACTATCCGTAACGACTTTTGCTGCCCCAAAATCCACTAAAACTAACTGACCTTGACGTTGAGAATTTTCTCGAAGAATAATATTAGCAGGTTTAATATCTCGATGAATGACCCGATGATGATGAATAAATTGTAAAACGGGTAATAAATCATTTAAAACTTGACGAATTTGCGTTTCTTTAAACACTCCCTGACGCAACAATTCTTCTTCTAAATTAGGGCCGTTAATAAATTCTTGAACTAAATATTGATGATTATCCTGTGCAAAATGGGCTAATAATTCAGGAATTTGGGGATGTTTTCCTAACTCATCTAATCGTTCGGCTTCTCGATGAAATAATTCAATAGCTTTTTGAGAATTTCCCTGCATTTGTGGGAGAAATTGTTTAATCACGCAAGGAGGACGGGAGGGTTTATCTTCATCTACGGCTAAAAATGTTTTACCGAACCCGCCATGACCAATGACTTGAACAGCACGATACCGTTCTCTTAATAACAATTTTACCCCACAGGTTAAACAGAATTTAGCCTCTGGAGTGTTTTGGGGTTGAGGACATTGGGGATTTAGGCAATAACTCATAGATGATTTAACTCAAACCAGCCTAAGTTTATTTTAGTCTAACAGAAACCGGGTTTCTTGAAGAAACCCGGTTTCTAGGGAGCAATCGCTGATATTTAAGTTTAATTGTTATACTATTATCTGTATATAATTTTTGATTAAAACTATTAACCACTATGACACAAACTTTATTAGAATCAGAATCGGAAGCTCAATTAATGACCTTAGAGGAATTTCTGGACTGGGTTCCTGATGGTTCTGGGCGTTATGAATTACATAGAGGAGTCGTTAAAGAAATGCAGCCTACAGGAACTCATGAACAAATTGCTAGTTTTCTTACCCTTAAACTAGGAGTTCAAATAGAATCCCTGGGACTTCCCTACTTTATCGCGAGACAGTGTATTATTAAACCGATTGATTCTGATCAATCTGGTTTTAATCCTGATCTGACGATTATTAATAAAAATTCATTAAAACAAGAACCTATGTGGAAAAAAAGTTCAACGATTACTCAAGGGGAAACATTACCGTTAGTCGTTGAAGTTGTGAGTACGAATTGGCAAGATGATTATTTATTAAAATTATCAGAATATGAAAAATTAGGAATTCAAGAATATTGGATTGTTGATTATTTAGGGTTAGGAGGTCGCCGTTATATTGGCAATCCTAAACAACCAACTATTTCAGTTTATCAAATGATCGAGGGTGAATATATGGTGAATTTATTTCGAGAAAATGACCCCATACAATCTGCTATATTCCCTGAATTAAATTTAACGGCTGCACAAATTTTTGAATTAGGGGAATCATGATTTTCTGTATAAATATCCTCTATTCCCCCTTCATAATTTGTAATTCGTAATTCCCTCAACCATTATCGCGCAATTTGACTCATATAATCTCGCCATAATTGCGCCGCATTTCCACTGGTTCCATTAGTCGGAGAATTATCATCATTTCCTAACCAGATTCCCGTTGTTAATTTAGAATCAGGAAGATAACCCACAAACCACAAATCAACATAATCATTTGTTGTTCCCGTTTTACCCGCTTCTCCTAACCCAATATAGGCACTTTGACCCGTTCCCCGACGAATTACTCCTTGTAATAATGTCGTCATAGTTTCTGCAATAGCAGGAGATAAAACCGAAGGAACCGTTGGATTTTCTCGATCATAAGCATAAATCACCCGACAGGTATTAATATCATTAATATCCGTACAATCACTACTATCTAAAATCCGACGAATACCGTGTGGAGAATGATGTAAACCCTCATTAGCAACGGTACTATAAGCACCCGTTAATTCTAATAGATTCACTTCACTTTGACCGAGAACTAAACCGGGAACCGGATCAAGTTTCGAGTCAATTCCTAAACGTTTTGCAATGTCAATTACCCGATCTAATCCGACATCTTGAGCAACTCTTAAAGCAATAATATTTTCTGATAAAGCTAACCCTCGATACATATCAACATCACCGCCACTGCGTTCACACCCTTGATAACTTTGTCCTTGCCAAGTGAAGGGTTCACAGGAATAGGTTTGACCGGGGGGAATTCCTTGTATTAAAGCCGCTAAATAGCTAAATAATTTAAACGTTGATCCGGGTTGACGTTGCGCTTGGGTCACACGATTAAATTGACTTTCTTTATAATCTGCACCTCCCGCCATTGCTAAAATTTCTCCGGTATTAGAATCTAAAGTTACTAAACCGCCTTGAGAAAATCCATTAGTTGTCCCTGTGGTTTGAATCGAACGTTTGAGAGCAGCTTCTGCAATGGTTTGCATGGGAATATCTAACGCCGTTTCAACAATAAAATTGCCTTCACGGGCGAGTTGTACCCCTAATAATTTTTCCAATTCCACAAAAACATAATCATAAAAATAAGGAGAAATGGTACTTTCTAAAAATTCCTGAGCTTTAGGATTAATTTCAATTCGAGAACGACGAGCTCGATCAGCTTCCGCTTCACTCACCATCCCCATTTCTAACATTCGGCTAATCACGCGATCGCGGTATTCTACTGCTAACTGATAATTTTGAATCGGATTAAAACTATTAGGAGCGGGTAAAATTCCCACTAAGGTTGTGGCTTCTGATAAGGTTAAATCTTTAGCTGATTTATTAAAATAAAATCGCGCCGCATCTTCAAATCCATATAAATTAATCCCCAAATAAACCCGATTCAAATAAGTTTTCAACAGCTTATTTTTCCCATAAACCGCTTCTAACTTCAAAGCCACCACCGCTTCTCTAAATTTGCGTCCGGCTGAATCTTCTGTACCCACATAATCCCGGTATAAACTCCGAGCTAATTGTTGAGATAAGGTACTTCCCCCTTCTCGAATTTCTCCGCCTCGGACATTCGTTAATAAAGCCCGTAAGGTTCCCAAGGGATCAATGCCCAAATGCCAGTAAAACCGACTATCCTCCGAAGCAATTACCGCTTTCGGTAAATAAGGGCCAAAATCCGCTAACCGATTTGTTTCTAAATGGGCAACCGTATTTGCTTCCCGCAGGGGACGACCATCCGCCGCATGAATAATCACTGGCCCGGTGACGGTTTCTGGTAGGGGATCAACCTCAAATTTCTGCCACTCAAAGAGTACCACCATCCCCACCGCAGCACTCATGCCACAAAATC
>NZ_JBJUDF010000116.1:0-24107 GCF_046067725.1 Planktothrix sp. | reverse complement strand
AAATCCTAACCAACAGATCGTTTTATTCGGATTAAGCCAAAAGTAGTTTTTCCTGTATAATATATTTTAGATCAATAACTATCTATATGATCAATTTCTATGATGACTGTAAACAACTCACATCCTGCTCTGTTAGGATTATCTGTACAACAACTCACCGACTGGGTAAAAGAACAGGGACAACCCGCCTATCGGGGTCAGCAATTATATGATTGGATTTATCATAAAGGAGCAAAATCTTTAGGGGAAATTACAGTTTTTCCTAAACAATGGCGCGAAGCAGTCGGTCATGTTGAGATAGGTCGTTCTACAATTCACTATAAAGCGATCGCTCCTGATCAAACTATTAAATATTTATTAAAATTAGCCGATGGTCAAATTATTGAAACGGTAGGAATTCCCACCGAAAAACGCTTAACGGTTTGTGTTTCTTCCCAAGTGGGTTGTCCAATGGCTTGTGATTTTTGTGCGACGGGAAAAGGTGGGTTTACTCGCAATTTAGAAGCTTATGAAATTATTGATCAAGTATTAACTGTTCAAGAAGATTTTAAACGGCGAGTTAGCCATATTGTGTTTATGGGAATGGGGGAACCTTTATTAAATATTAATTCTGTTGTTACGGCGATTAAATCCTTAAATCAAGATGTGGGAATTGGACAACGAATGATGACGGTTTCAACGGTTGGTTTACGAGGAAAAATCCGAGAATTAGCCGAATATGATTTACAAGTTACTTTAGCCGTTAGTTTACACGCTTCCTATCAAAATATTCGAGAAGAGTTAATCCCCAGTGCTAAAACTTATCCCCTCTCTCAATTATTCGCCGAATGTCGAGATTATGTTAAATTAACGGGAAGACGGATTAGTTTTGAATATATTCTATTAGCCGGATTAAATGATTTACCGGAACACGCTATAGAATTAGCCAGTCAGTTAAGAGGGTTTCAAAGTCATGTTAATTTAATTCCCTATAACCCGATTCAAGAAGTTGATTATAAACGACCAGATCCCGCACGAATTAATCAATTCATGGATATCCTAAAACAGCGTAATATTGCAGTGAGTGTGCGATATTCCAGAGGGTTAGAAGCGGATGCAGCTTGTGGACAATTACGCGCTTCTAAAGTTTAGATTCAATATCTTTTTTGAAGTTTATTGGGAGAAAATCATGGAAATCATACCCGATATTTATGATGTTTTGATTGTCGGTGCTGGGCTAGTTGGATTAGCAACAGCACTGGGTTTGCATCAACGAGGAATTCACAATATTTTAGTCATAGATCAAACTCATAATTTTCGTCCGGTAGGTCAAGTTTTAGATCTTCTTCCCAATGGTTTAAAAGCCTTAAAATGTATTGAACCTCAAGCTTATGAAGCCATCACTCAAGCTGGGATGCGTTTTTCTTCAACAAATTCAACTCCAGACAATCAACCTAAAATCCCCCTGGAATGGGTACAAAAAAATACCCAAGGTGAACGAATTTCAGCGTTTCCCTTAAGCTTTGAATATTGGTTCAATCAGTATGGAGAAGGTCGAGTTTCTATCCCTTGGTATAAATTACAAACCCACTTAAGAAACTTACTCCCTGAAACTAAAGTGAAAGTCAATCAAGGTGTTAATCAAGGGTTTGAAGATGCTCTAGTCCTTGTTACTTTATTGGAGAAATTAGCTAAAAATAATGATTGGAATCATCTTGATAAAATTACTCAATCTTTCTATACCTACGAAGAATTTCGCCGTCCTTTTATGGCTAAAATTCAACAAGCAACTATAGAACGATCACAATGGTCAGAAACACAATTATCTGAATATAATCAAGACGAGATTTTAATAAAATTATCCAAGAGTTTAAAGCATAGAGCTAGAAACCGGGTTTCTTTGGTCTTGTGGTTAACTCCTGACTCTGTTCCCATAAAAATTTTTTTGATTGATTGCTTTCTAGCGATAGGGTAACTCACGTAGCTAGAGAAACCCTGTCTTTTTCAAAATTATTATAAAATCCCTTAATGCTAGTTTTATACTGGATTTTTAATTGATTCAAAGCGATACTCTATTTTAACTGGAAGGTTTAAGCCTTCATAATATTGTCCTTTCATTGTTACATTCCAAATCAGGCTAACAGGAGGCATATTTATGACATTATAGCTAATAATTTCATTAGCAGACATAACATCTAAAGGGTTCAAAGGATGGGAACAATTGAAGAAACCCTCCTTAATTTTTAACCTTGTTTCTTCACTGAATTTTACCTCAACTTTGCTCATCCATTTTCCTAGCCGAATCCATTTAGGTAGTTTAATAGATTCAATGGAAAATAAATAACATTCAAAACGGCTTTCGGGAGCTAATTCTCTAATCTTCCCAAATGTGGGTAAATTAACACTGCTTTGCTCCATTCTAACTTGATACCGTAAATCAGCCCATTTGTAAGTATGGGTGACATAAGCAAAGTCAATAGGACGTGCTGGAGTAACATAAATTCCTTTTTGATTTAGGGGTTCTAAATCTTCTTGATAATGGGGAATATGTTGTGCATCATGATAGCTATTTTTTGCTAACCCCAGAGCATAGGTCAACGCATAATTATGTAAATAATTTTCAGTTGCGTATAAACGACCTAACTCACGGGTTGCAAAGTAAACCGGATCTTGTAAAGTTAATTCAAGACGATAAATGTGCATAGTTTACTATTTCTTTTTGATAACTTTGGCATTCTCAGCATAAGCTAAAGTTTCTTGAGTAACAGCATTTAGCCATTTTTTAAATTGAGTTTCATCAGACAAGATAACTTCAGCTTCTTTTTCAATAGAACTTAAAGCTTCTCCCTTAATTAGCTGATATAAAACTCCATCTTGTTTAATTAATTCTTCCATGGCTTGTTCGGTTTTATCTCTCATTTCCCTTACTCCGTAAGGAGGATTTTTACCCTCAAATAAATCGTAGATTTTTTGAGTTAAACGTAAGTTAGCAAAAATATCACCATCAGCAAAAATAATGCCAATTAAATGATTTCTGACCTGTCCTGTACGGGTTGTTTGTGCGCCGTATCGTTTAGTACGATAAATGTTATTGAGTACATAAAGAAATGTGTTAGGTGTGGGGTCTCGCAAAGTAACAACACTAGGAAAAGGGACTTCAGGAAGTACATGATCTTGTTCACTAAAACGGTTAGTTGTACTGGTTCCGCTTGTCATTGTTCCATCTTCATAAGGTGCATTAAGAGTCATAGTTTGATGAGATTCTTCATAAGCTGGAACAGCATAAGCCGAGTCAATAAAAACCTTTGATTTTTCTGAGCCTGACTCACCTACTGCATAACCATAAATTACACAATCTGGACAACCTCCGCAGGGTTCACCATTGTAAGTACAATCTTCAATTATTTTGTCTTTTTCTTTTTTGGCAATTCGTTCATAATTTGTTGCAATATGTTCATAGATGCCATAACGGCGCAATAATTCACGTCCTGTTAAACGTTCTGGTGTAGTTTGTTTACGTTTAAATAATACTAGACGAGTGATAATTGCGGTGTTATCTAATCCTGCTCTTACCCGTGCAACGTTTAACTCTCCATCCGTTTTAAAAACTGCATAGGAGTCAGTTTCTCGTAATAAAATAAAGTGAGCATATTTAGCACCTGAAATTTTAGGGATAGAGGCTTGAAAATGAGATTGATATTGATCAAACATTGTTTTTTCTCCTATTTGGTTTCTTGTTGGTCTTTTTTCTTGCTGTAGGTTTTGACATAGTGAGCTTCGGCTGCTTTACGCAATAAATTAATATGTTGTCGTAATAGTGATCGCTCACCTCTACAGTAATCATAGAAAACTTTATCTAAAAAAGATTCAGCAAAGATTTCTAGGATTTCTTGACGTTTAGCTATATCCTTTCTGATTTCTTCAGGAATATAACCATCGGTTTGTTTATCAAGTACACCATCAACTAAGGCAATTAAATGACCTTCGATCATTAATTTAATATCATCTTTTGATGTTGTTGGTAAACTATCCAAAACCACTTTCGCTGCTACATTAAAAGGTCGTAGCCTAGCATAAGCAGCAAAACCACTCGCTCGATAAAAGCAAGTATATTGATCTACTAATTCTTGAATCATTGACATTGGATTTCCTCCTTGATAGTAGTTCATTAAAATGTTGTAGTAGTTAATTAGCTTGTCAGCCAACCAATCGGGTAAACTATCAGATTGAGATTGCTCTTTTTTTGTATTTTCTTGAATTCGATCAGCATAATGAAAGACATAAAGAGGACTGGTATCTAAAGATTGACAAACTGTGTTTAACTGATTCCACACAGGATAATTACGACTATCTTTGTAAGATTGAGCAGTTAATGAGTAAATACTAAAAACAGCAGGAATCGCTTTTTCTAGTTCATCTAAATGAAAAATAGTTTGTTTTATTCCGTGTAACCAATAGGTATGAACTCCGTCAATAATTACAGTTTCTTTGAAGTCTGCACCTGAGCCATAAACAGGTATAGGATTACGACTAGCAACTAATTTTACTCCAAAAGTAATAGGAGCAAGTAACCCTTTTATAGCTGGCATAAACCATGTTTCTGTATCTGTTGGTTTTTCTCCTAAATAAGGAATACCCAACAAATAATAACCGTGCATTTTTCCTGTTGCATATTCTTTCTTAGTTCGTCTTTTTAAGTTTTCATTGGGATCATTTCCAATGCGAAAAATATCCATACGAGGAACATAATTAGGATTATAATTTTGCTCAGATAAATCTTTATCTAATTCAGCAAAAGAACTTTGAGCAAAATTTTGATAAGCTCTTTCCATTATTAAAATTGTTTCTGGAGTAAAGTAATATGCAGGGTAAAAATGAAGATAAACAGTTTCATCTTCTGCTGATAAACTAGCATTCATTCCATAGCGTCTCAGTAAACTTTCTACTTGACAAATAGTACATTTTCCTCGTTTAGATTCTTGTGTGCTTGTCACTCTTTTATTACTATAGTTAGAAAATTCCTCACGAATTTCAAAGGCACTATTACAAATAGCACAAATTGGGTCTCGTTTACGTTGAGCTTTATTTAGATGGTAACGTTGTAGTTCTCCTTTAAAATCATGGGTTTCTGTTGAACCTGTTATTGTTAATACTTGAGAAATATAGTTGTCTAAAAAAGCAAATGGTGGTGGACGATCTGGTTTACCTAACTGTTCTAAAATCTCTTGAACAGTAGTTAACATTATTTGTTCTAATTCGCCTGGACTTAAACTAGAATGTTCTTTAATATAATGTCCTGCAAGGTAATACCAGCCATAGGGAGTACCACCTGTTTTGGGAATCATTTCCCAACGTTTTAAGTATTGACTCATACCAAGAGTATCTAAAATCAATTCAGTACCTTTTTCTAATCCATAAAAATCCTTAATTAGTACAGTTATTGCATTAAAGCCTTCTGCAAAACGATCAGTTTGCAAATTGGCAGGATATTCCCAATCTAAATGTTTTAAATCAGGATTTTTACTTAAGAAAGCATTACTTAATACCTTATCTCGTCTTTCTCCAGTTTTGGGATCTTTTTTATCATGAATAATAGCAAAGGTTCGTCTAATTAAAGTTTCCGATGCCAACCTAATATCAGCAATTTCAATTAAATCAGGTTCATAATAAACACCCTTTCCAGCACGATCAACTAAATCCCCAACTCCTTTAGAAACTATTTCTAAAGTATTATTCCTCACCAATTCAGGAATATTAGATAAATCAGGTTCATGTGAATCTTTGGGGACAAAATAAGTTACACCATCAGGAAAAAATAAAAATGGTTTCCAATTTACTTTTTCAGTTTGTTCTAAAACTGCATTATGAATTGCTTGAGTTAATAAACCTCTATTTTCATTAGTTTTATGACTACGAATTACATATTTTCCTTGAACAGTACGTCTTAAAATTGCTTTCATATTATTTTGTTCTAAATCATCAGGATGATGAGCAATAGACGCAACTAAATCACCAAATCTGACAAAATCAGTTAAATCCATTAATTGATCAGGTGGTAATTGTAAATCAGGAAAATTAGCAATCGTTAAATTTGCTCCCCTTGAATCTTCTGCATTTTGCGCTAAAAATGCTACATCTTGCCAATAATTTTGGTCAATAAAATCCCACAAATGTAAAGCATCTCCCCAAGTCAAAAAAGCATTTTTATACTGTTCCCATTGTTCCCCGTCCATACGAGTATTACCAAGACGAGGTAAGACAATTTTATTGAGATCGTGCATGGTAATTGCACTTAAATAAAGTTGCTGTTGAAACTGATCTAAGTTAGCTAATTTAACTAATGTCCATCCTCCTAAAACAGCATTCAGCAAATGAACAGCTAAACTTTGATCTTTTAAATTGACTAGCTTATTAATAATTTTCTGCCTTTTTTCAACAGTAATCTCTAAATCTTCTGTTAATATTTCTGCAACTTTAAAACTCGTTCCTTTGGCATTTTTTAAACTAAAGTAATCTAAAATATAAGGAAAAACTGTTTTAATCCAATCTTTTAAAACTTGATCTTCCTCCTGATTTAAAGTATCAAGAGCTAATCTTACTAAAGGTGGTTCTTTAGTTTTAGTAGGATCAGGTACATTATAATTATTAGGCATTAACCAATCAAAATTTTCCATGATTTTCTCCTTATGATTGTGTGATTTTTTGCCAGTATAAAAGACTATCCAAAAGTAAAGCATCTTGACCTAATGCTACTGCTGGATAAATTGATCCACTACTATCTTTAATAGGATATAACTCAAACAGAGTAGGAAGCCGATAAAATCTTCTGAGTTTAGGAATATCATATTTAGTTGGATCGGCTACACAAGTAGTTAATTTTAAATATTCAAGCTGTTCATTGATTTTTCTAATATCAGGATGGCGTGCTTGAACTCTAAAACCAACTCTTTGTTGTGCTTGATTAATTTTTTGCTTATCAAAGTTGTAAGTAAATTGTAACTCTACTTTTTTGTAACTATCTAAATAATTATTAATTATAGCATATAAATTTATACTATTTTTGTAAAATTGTTGTTGAAATTTATCACTAATTTTTTTCGCTTCTGATTCAGGAATAAGTTGAAATTCTGTCCCCGACAATAGCCGTATTAGACTCATATTAGTAATAGCATTAGTCTCTGGTTCATAAACCCATAAATCTAATTGTCCCGTACCTCTAAAAGTTTCTAAATCTTGAATAATGCTAGGGTGTTCTTTAAATTCATTTAATTGATTCCAATTAGGTATCTTTCCTATAATATTTGATGATTCATTCCCATAGCGTTCTAATAGAGTTTGATACTGCTCTTTTTGAGTCGTTAATCTTGCATAACGTACTGTTGAAAGTATTTTTCCCCAACGGCTTAAATATCCTTCAAATTCTTGAGGTTTTTGATATATCTTATTTCTAACTACTTCAAAAAAACTCTCTCTATCGCTTTCTGAATTATCTGTATAAATTTCAGCGAACTTTTCTTTTACCCAGTCAGGAACTAAAGCGATCGCTTTATAAATAGGGAAACCTTCATGTCTTCCTAATCTTCCCAATCTTTGGATAAACGTACCAGCATCCAACGATTCATAAATCAAAAAGTTAATCTTAAAATCAACTCCCACATCTACTGTAGATGTAGCAATAATTAGCTGTTTACTTTCAGAATCTTTCCGAATAGCTAAACTGGTTAATCCTGTATTTTCACCAATAGTAAACTTACAATCTTGATTATTCCGTAAGTTTCTAAAAATTTGTTTTGCTGCAAATACACTATTGACAATTAATAATCCTTTAGAGGTAGGGTAATCACAAAAAAATTGATTAATAGTTACTAAATTCTCATGAATCCAGTTTTCAACACTTCCAGCACTTTGCTGATAAGGAACTAATTCTAATTCGGAATCACGCAAAATACACCGATGGGTTTTACTATCCAGTAAACCATGTTGATAACTTCCGATAATAATTTGAGGATTAATGCCAGCTTTTTCTAATGCTTGGTAAATTAATTTATCAGGAGTAGCTGAAAGGAAGAGAAACTTAACAGGATATTTTTGATTAGCATTAGCACGGCTGAAAGCAATGCTATCTAATACATTTGTAACTTGTGGCGCGCTGAAAATATGAAATTCATCAAATACAACATAACGAAAGTAATTAAACCAAATTTGTGATAATTGAGCAACATTACCTCGATATTGATTATAAAAAAAACGATGAATTAAAGTAAAAATATCAGGATTAGTCAATACTAAATTCTTATCTTTAGCAATAGTGCGTAAAGTTTCAATTTTGTTGAGTCCTTCATTTCTGATTAATTCAGCTAAAGTTTGGCTATTTAATTGATGAGATTCAATAGTTAATTTTAAGTCTTTACTCCATTTATGAACTTGTTTAGCTTGATCTCTAATAAGTTCATTAGTTGGATATGCAAATAATCCTTTTCCTAAACTCTGAGATTCATAAAATGCTGGTAATAAGCCTGCTAAGGTTTTACCATCACCCGTTAAAGCAGTATCAAAGACCAATTGAATATTAGGATCACGCATAGCATCCCAAACCGCTTTTTGATGGGTTGCTAATTTAATCCCAGTAGCTGAATCAATTTCTTTGATAAGTTCTGACCATGTAGAAACTAAGTTGATTTTCATAGTGTTGTTCACTATTATTCATCAGCCAATCTCCTCAATAAGTTACCCTACTTAACTAATTCTAGGAAAGATTACTGCTCACTCAATGACCAAAACTATCACTAGAAGCTCGGCTTTCTTGTGGGGATATTACTGTCTTGATTGGCTAAAAAATAGTATCCGTATTTTTCTAATAACTCATAGTAAATCGTTTAAGATAGAAGTGTCAAGATAATAACTGTATAAAGTGTCCGTATAAAATTATGACTCGTAAAAATCAAGCAATTACCCTTTCTATCGAAGAAAGAGATAAAAAAGCCTTGGAAAACCTCGCGATGGAATTTGGTCAAACTTGGGGGACGAGTAAACCCAATATTTCCAAGTTACTGAAGACCATCGCCAGAAATGAACTCAAAATTGTCGCCAACCACGATTGGACACCCCAACGCATCAATGCTTTGGAACAAGCTCGGAAAACTTTGCTTGATCAAGGTTTTTGTGGAGAAGCGGAAGAAATTGCTCAAATTTTGCAGGAAAGAAGTGAATTAACCCTACAATTTCGGCATGAGATTGAAAAATTTCTGCAAAAACCCAGACCGATATGGCGGCAAAACATTGAGAATTTTATTAAACGTCAACAACCTTTTCGCCTTTGTTATCAAGATGTAGCAGAGCGGCAATGGAATTTTACTGTATTACATGGACAATTGCGTTTAATTGAACAACATCAATATTTAGTTTGTACCTGTGATGAAACAGAGGGAAATCAAGATATTGCTCCATTACAGCATAATTGGACATTTAGACTTGATCGGATTCAAGATGCCGTTGTTAATCCAGTCAAATTTCAATGGCAATCTAATTTAGATCTAATTAATGTAGAGTTCAAAGTTTTAAGAGGTTTAGCTTTTGCTTATGCTAAAGAGGAGCCAAAAATCGATGATGTTTTAGTGGGAGAAATTGAAGGCGATCCCCCTCAACGGATAGTGACTCGCCAGATCTGGAGTACGTTTTGGTTTTTTCGTGAAATCGCTAAATACTTGAATGATTGTGAAATTTTATCCCCGGATTCTATGCGGGAAAAATTTAAAACAAAAGTTCAAGATGTATCTGAAAAATATAAACTCTAACTCTAATTAATTTTTAAAAAATTAGTATACAATCAATTAAAATATAACCTCTATCAAAAGATATAAATTAATCCTTGATGAAATTTAATCTTGTTTATGTCTTTTGATTGACGTAAATTTAAGTTAATTCTTCCTATCCTGAGTCAAAAGGTGGGTCAGGAAAAGTTTATGGAAGAAATCACTTCAACTCAAAAATATGAGCATCCTCCCTCAGAAGAAAATCCCAGTGATTTAGAACGATGGGGATCTTTAATTGGGGGAGGTGCGTTAGTGTTAATGGGACTTCAACAACGCTCCTTAAAAGGCGTTCTCATGGCTATTGCTGGGGGTGGTTTAATGTATCAAGCCACTCAAAATAAAAGCACCCTTCATCAAGCACAAGAAGCATTAGGCTTAAACAAAAGCCAACATATTCGAGTTGAAAAAACTGTTACCATTAATCGTTCTGCCGAAGAATTGTATCAATTTTGGCGTAATTTTTACAATTTGCCAAAATTTATGAAACATATCAAATCGATCATTGTTTATGATGATCATCGTTCCCATTGGGTGGCAACTGCACCGTTAGGAACAACCATTGAATGGGATGCAGAAATCATTCAAGATGAAACTAATCATTTAATTTCTTGATCTTCCGTCGGTCATACGGATATTGAGAATTCTGGATTTGTTCGGTTGAAATCTGCACCTGCTAACCGAGGTACAGAAGTCAAAATTGTTATTGAGTATAACCCTCCAGGGGGTGCAGTGACAACCACTTTAGCGAAACTATTTGGAGAAGAACCAGAACAACAAATTGGAGATGATTTGAACCGATTTAAACAGTTAATGGAAGCCGGAGAAATTGCTAGAAATACAAATCAATAAAGCATTGAAATTAATCATCAAATCGTGGAGAATTGAAGATGAAAGCAGTTTGTTGGCATGGTTCAAATGATGTTCGGGTTATCAGGTTCCTGATCCGAAAATCTTAAATCCCCGTGATGCTATTATTAAAATTACATCAACTGCCATTTGTGGTTCTGATTTACATCTCTATGATGGCTATATTCCAACGATGAAATCTGGGGATATTCTCGGCCATGAATTTATGGGAGAAGTGGTGGAACTCGGCCCCGAAGTTAACAACTTAAAAAAAGGCGATCGCGTTGTCGTTCCTTTTACCATTTCTTGCGGTAATTGTTTCTTTTGTAATCGAGATTTATGGTCATTATGCGATAATTCTAACCCGAACCAATGGATAGCTGAAAAATTTTATGGTCATTCTCCTTCTGGGTTATTTGGCTATTCTCATATGTTCGGGGGATATGCGGGAGGACAAGCGGAATATGCCCGTGTTCCCTTTGCTGATGTGGGGCCGATGAAAATTCCCGATGGGTTAACGTTGCGATCGGGTCAAACCCATGTTCATAAATATTTGCATCCTCTCTTAGAACGCATTCAACAGGGAGAAATTGACCCTTCCTTTGTGATTACTCATAAAATGGCTTTAGAGGATGCTCCGAAGGGTTATAAAATTTTTCGAGATAAGCAAGAAAATTGTATTAAGGTGGTTTTAAAACCTTAATTGATTCTCTTCGCTGCTATTTTATAGGCTATCATTCTTTGAATGTTAATTAGAGAATGATAGCCATTGATGGGGAATTAAAGAAAGACATATTGATCACTGTCTAATGATGATGGAATATCTCCTTGAACAACTGCTAAAAGCTGTTTTGCGCCATCGGTACTGACCTTGAAAATTGCCACTCCTTCGGGTACATTTGCCGGAGAAGTATCGATAGCATAGGAACTTTGAAGACCGGGTAAGAGTAACTTATCTTCATCCCGATTAAAATCTGTAATCAAGGTATATCCTAAACTATCACGAGAAATTCCTAACAGGGTATCATCTCCGCGATCACCATATAGCAAATCGTTTCCAGTTCCACCAATCAAACTATCATTGTCTTGACCCCCGAAAAGGCTATCATCTCCAGCATCAGCAAATAAGGTATCTTCGCCATTATTACCGAATAAAATATCCGATTCTGGCCCACCATAAATGGTATCAACTCCAACATCACCAAACAGGGTATCAGTTCCAGAACCTCCGAGCACTAAATCATCACCTTGACCCGAAAATAAAATATCATTTCCATTATTGCCTTCAACCCAATCATTGCCCTGGAAACTAAAAATCTGGTCATTTCCATCCCGACCTCCGATCACATCCTTATTATTGGTTCCTTCTAAAGTATCATCATCGGAAGTCCCAATCAAGGATGCTGCCGGGGTTAAGGGTGCAATTTCATCTCCATTGCGACGTAAAAAAAATGAATCGGCACCGTCACCACCGATGAGGGTATCGACTTCACTTGTAAATACGGTGAACACTGGGTTAGGATTTGTTGTTTCTCTCGGTACTGGGTTAGACATGGGTTCAAAATTTAACATGGTACTTCAAGGTCAATAATAAGTGAGGAATTGGGAAAAAAGCAATTTTTTAATCTGGATTTAACTATTTTTTAGGATGTACAAAGCTCTCCCTAAAATAGAATATTGCTCTCTGGCCTCAGCCTCTAAAATAGGTAAACTTTTGTTAGAATACAGAATCTGGCTGTTTTTTTTCAATCCTTTAGAGATAATTCGTAAAATATAGATGAATTTTTTGTAAGATTTTAATAGATTTGTTAAACTATCGGAAATTCACACCTTTCTCAAAAACTTGGGATTCGGTTCTTGATGTCCATTAGAGTCTGTGTAAAACGATTCTATACCAACATCTAATCCAATCTCTTTCCCGGTTCTCGGTTGAACATCGGTGACAGTAATATTAAGACAAAACTGTGCCTAATATCCATCGGCACGACGAATTAAACGTACCCGCTTTATGTCTTTAACGTTGTAAGTATGGATCTGCCATTTTCCCAGCAATTTCAGCTTACCAATACCATTTTTGTCAGTAAAGGTGACTTGCCTTTTGGTGGGATGTAATGACCAACCTGATGTTTTGTATTCAACGGAACGGCAATCTTTCTGGAATTGGGGATATCCTTTTTTACCCAAAATCTTTTTCTTACAATTGTCATAAAAACGACTAATGGCAGTCCATCCCCCCTCGGCTGCGGATTGAACTGCCATTGAATTTAGATCGTTAACAAACGAGAATTCTTTTCTGAGAATTGTAGAATATTTGTTTAGGGCAAACTTGTCAATCTTCAATTCTCTGGAATGATCTATCCAATATCTAATCGCTTTGTTGCGAACAAATTGGGTCGTGCGAATTGCTTGCTCAATCGCTTGATATTGACTAGGTTTGCCTTGAACTTTATATTCCAGAACTCTCATGAAAATTTCCTGGTTTCGACCGGTTTCTATGTTAACATAAATCAGGAAAATATTCACGGGGAATAAATTCCCCTGAGTCGTTTTTTATCTCAGGTCTGTTGGCGTAGCCTGCCGTAAGGCATAGACACGCTCGTTTTCAATCTCCCACCTGGGTCTTATAAAACCCCATTAATCCCCAGGTTTGAGGCGTTCTAGGTTCTGCTTCCCAAACTAAAATAGCAGACCAAGCACCCCCGATAAAAACGATTGTCCAAATTAAAGGAATTGCTGTTTCAAAGGTTAACCAACCTGGACGAGTTAAACGATTAAACCATCGGATATCGTTAGGATTTAAGAGTAAATTACTCGCAATAGCAACTAAAAATGCTATACCTCCAATCACCATCCAAGATTTAATTATCATTTTTCCCTCCTATAATCGCTGCAAAACCTGTTTTTAAAGTTTAAGCAATTCGTTTATTAAACGTCTATCTTTCCTGACCTTACTCATCAGACAGAAATCCGATTTTAGGGTATGTCAGCACAGCGCACGCACCAAAACAGGTGAACCATCGTTACCAATTAAAATGAAACCCTAAAAATTGTTCTAACTGTTGATTATAAGGTTGAAAATAAGTTTGCAGTCGTGCGTAGGTTGATTCAGAAATCGGCGGATAAGGTCTAGTATTATATTGATGATAATTTGATAAATGATATTCAGGTAAGCCTAAAAATTCAAGAACTTGTGTGGTGACTTGATCAGAATTAGCATAAAAATCTTCACTTTTTAAAATTAAAAATTGTTCTTTGGGAAAAACGTTCATCCATTTTTCTAAGAAATAAATATATAATCCTTTAGCGAGATATCCTTGCAATTTTGGGTTCGTCAGTTTTGTCCAAAAATCGATGGTTTCATCCTGTAATTGCTCTAATTCCCACTGAATCGCCTCTTCAAAAGAACGGGATTCCCATTTTAAACTCAACCAATGATAATAATGAGAAATCGCTCGATTAATCGGATTTCTTAATAAAATAATTAATTTAACTTTTGGAAAAAAATTGACTAAGTTTTCAGCGACTTCTGGAGAATTAAAGTGCATGGGTGTGGCTTCTCCTACTAAACAGTTATAATCGGAGGGAATGGGAAGAAAATGGGAAAAATACCACTCTAAACCTCGATGAATTTGATGTGACCAAAACGGTATTTCTTTAATCATCGAAGAAATGACATTAGGATGTTCAGAAAGATAATAGTTTAAAGAAGTTGTTCCCCCTTTTTGGCTGCCAATAATTAAAAAATCAAGATGATTAACGGGTTTTAATGTGTTGGCTATGAGTTGCCACTGGGGACGAAATTTAGGAATAATTTTTTGACCTGCAATATAATTATATTGAATGGCGGATGATAAATCACCTTTTTGCGTCAATAATACGGCTAAGTTTAAATATAGAATACAGGATTTTGGCTGTTTAGCAATCGCTTGATGATAAAGATTAATGGCTGTATCAAGGGAATTATTATGAGCGATTAAATCTACAATATTTTGATAATTCCACAGAAAAATATCAAGTTTAAGTTCTAAAAAATTTAGATAAGCATTAACGGCTTCATGGGTTCGCTGTTGACGAGATAACGCTATCCCTAAATTATAATAAGATTCTGGATTATTTGAATTAAGTTGAATTTCTAAAGAATATTTCTCAATTTCTTGTTCTAAGGCTAATTTTTGTTCTAAAATAGCGTTTAACTGTTGCTCAATTTCTACATTATCGGGTTGAATCGATAATGCGATCTGATAAAAAATAATTGCTGCATACTCGTAATGATTTTGTTCTAAATCTTTCGCTAATCTTATATAAAGCTCAACATCAGGGGGTAAAAACTTTTGCTCCTGAGATAAACTAGAAGCTTGATCAACCCTAGAACAATATTGAGGAATGACCGCCTCTAGCCCAGCTTGACTTTGCTGGTTAATAATCTCTCCAATTCGATTTAAACTTGCTAATAAATC
Source organism: Planktothrix sp. (assembly GCF_046067725.1). Lineage (NCBI taxonomy): Bacteria > Bacillati > Cyanobacteriota > Cyanophyceae > Oscillatoriales > Microcoleaceae > Planktothrix > Planktothrix sp. Next base: position 9,013 of record NZ_JBJUDF010000116.1, on the reverse strand, counting down.
GGGTTTTTGCTTCCAAGCACAAATATGAGAAAAAACGGCTTCTAACCAATTTTTTTCTTGAGCGTAAGCTTCTCCTAGATAATAATATGACCAACAAAAAGTAGGATTCAGTTCAAGGGCTTTAGAGTAAGCTAAAATTGCCTCACTCCATTGTTGTTGTTGAATTAAAGCCGTTCCTAAGTTATGATAAGACCAAGAAAAGTCAGGATTGAGTGCGATCGCTTGACGATAAACTTCAATGGCTTCTATCCACTGATTTTGCTGGGAGAATAGATCTCCAAGTTGATGATAAGCCCAGGAAAAGTTAGGATCAAGTTCAATGGTTTTTTGGTAGAGTGCGATCGCCTCTTCCCAATTTTTTTGCTGACGGAAAACTTCAGCTTGTTTATATAAAGCCGAGACAGAATTTTCCGATTTTTCAAGAGAAGATCGATTCAACATGATCAAATATCAAAAAAATTAAAGTGAATTTTTTGTTAATCGATATATGATAAAAAACGTTATAGCAGCAATTGTTGGAATTGCCAGAAGATAGATGAATAAAACCTTAGAAATCCCGCTAGCTACATATAATAAACCGCCGTAAGGCCCAAATACAAAAATTAAGAACAAAATCAGTTTAACTGGAGTCCATTTAATGGGTTTGAACGTTTGCATATTTTTTCCAGTTAAACCCGGTACCATTACAGATTTAGGGGTTTGACCCAAATTCTGATGTTTTCCCGATGGCTTTTGACCCTTACCTTTTTTAATTAGATCGTTACGAGACATAAAAAATCTCCTGATTCTATAAATTTTTTAAAATACTATTTCAAGGTTTAAACTTTTAATCCATCCCTGAATGGTTGATTAGAAAAATGACTTTTAATTTCAAGCTAACTTGATTTTTTTATGGCTTTTTAGTCTGCTTTACTCAATCAGATCGATTCTGAGTGTCAATCAGACTTATAATAACAGATTAATGGCTAAAATTGTAATCCTATGTTAAATTCATCCCCCCAAGTTAGCGTTATTATTCCTGTTTATAATGGTGAGCGCTATATTAGCCAAGCCATTGATAGCGTATTAAGTCAAACCCACTCAAACTATGAGATGATCATCGTTGATGATGGCTCAACAGACAATACCTATCAAATCATACAACATTATATAGATAAGTGCCAAGATCCGGATCTCATTCGTTACATTTTTCAATCTAATCAAGGAGTTGCAGCAGCTAGGAATCAAGGAATTCAGACAGCAAAAGGCGAATTGATTGCGCTACTGGATCAAGATGATGTATTTTTACCAGAAAAATTAGCTCATCAAGTTGCTTGCTTTGAAACTTACCCTGATGTAGCAATTGTTAATAGTGGTTGGCGTTTAATTGATCCCAATAATAACCCAATTTCTGAGATTGAACCTTGGCACGATTTATCCGATTTAACACTCTTCATTTGGGTAACAAGAACCCCTATTTTACCCAGTGCATTGATGTTTAGACGACAGGCTTGGGAGCGATTCGGAGGATTTGATTCTCGATTTAATGGAGTAGATGATGTTGATTTTATTTGGCGTTTAGCATTGCAAGGATATACAGCAGTTTGGTTGCCAGAAATCACCGTTAATTATCGACAACATCAAGAAACCGTTTCTAATACAAAAGCCAAAGAAAGAGCTAATTTAATGATAGCACTTCAAGATCATTTTTTTAGTCAGCCTGATTTACCCGATGAAATTAAACAACTAGAAAAACCTGCTCGATATGAATCCTTAACTTGGATGGCTTGGCATTTATATCATACAGGTCATTTTCAACCGATGGCTGAATTTTTACAGAAATCTTTACTTTATACCCCTTATACCATAGCAATTACAATTTCTGATTGGGTGCATCGGTTTACTGGCTACTGTCGTGCTTATGGTTATGAATTAAATTTAGAAAGTTTTTATAATTTACCGGAATGGAAACAATTAATTTCTGAAAATATTAGTCAAATTCAACCTAGAGTGAGCGTTATTATTCCCACCTATAACAGCGAAAAATATATTGAGCAATGCGTCAAAAGTGTTCTTGAACAAACCTACACAAATTATGAAGTTATTGTCATTGATGATGGGTCTCAGGATCACACTCAACAAATCCTAAAACCTTATTTTCCGGTTATTAAATATATTTATCAAGATAATCAAGGAGCCGCTAAAGCGAGAAATAATGGTTGTGAAATAGCTCAAGGTGAATTCTTGTCTTTTTTAGATGCAGATGACTTTTTCTTACCTCAAAAATTAAAGGAACAAGTGACAGCTTTTGATGCTGATCCTTCGATTGATTTAATCCAAAGTGGTTGGTATTGTGTTAATCAAGAAGGCAAAAATTGGATTGCTGTAATGCCTTGGAATACTGCACCCGAACTGCATTTAGAAACGTGGATTTTACATAAATGTGTTCGTCCTAGTTCCTTAATGTTACGTCGAGAATGGTGGAAGAAGGTAGGAGGATTTGATCATCACTATCCTCCTACTGAAGACTTAGATTTTGTTTTACGTTTATCCTTAATGGGATGCAAAACGGTTTGGTTAAAAGAAATTCATGCTTGTTATCGCCAACATGATCAAAATTTAATGTCAGGAGGATTGAAAGTGATTAAAAATACTGAAAACCTCATGAATGAATTTTTTAATCGCTCTGATCTTCCTGAAAAAATTCTTCGCCTGCGTCGAAAAGAAAGTTATGATCGCTGGGTATGGTTAGCTTGGCGGATGTATCGAGATGGTTATCCTGATTTAATGGTAAATTGTTTAGAAAAATCCATTGAATACACCTTTTTCCCCCTAACAGAAACCATTGCGCACTGGCTGGATGCCTTTCAAAATATTGCAGCAGACTATGGAGAAAAAATCGATACTTATGCTTTAATTAAATCTCAAGAATGGCAATTTATTTTTAATAAAATCATGAATCCTAAACCCAGCACTCAATCTAAACCTGCATTAACATCCTCCCCTAATCAACCTCATATTATGTTAATGAATACCGATGATCCCGGTATTGGAGGGTTAGCACAATATGATCATTTAATTCTCTGTGAATTAGCCAAATTAGGATATCGAGTAACCGCCGTCAGACCGAACCATAATAACCCTTTGGTTGAAGAAGAAAAAGAGTTAGGCATTCAACAATATTGGTTAGATTATAGTACCAGTAAAGATTTACCTCGAATTCTCAGAAATACTGAAGATGCTAAAACTCTTTATCATCAAATAAAGCCGGATTTTATTATTTTTAGTGATGGTTGGCCCTACTCTCATTTCGCAGCTAAACAAGTAGCAATTCAACACAATATTCCCTATATGATGGCTATAGGGTTAGCAATGCCAGAACATATTAATTTTACAATGGGAGATCATATTCCCTATGCCAAAGGAGTTTTATATCAATATGGATTAGCTCGGACTTTTAATACCGCAGCTTATGAACATCTTAACATTTTACAACAGCAATTTGGCTTACCTAAAGATAAAGGAAATGTGGTTTATTATGGCAGATCAGAAAAATATTTTGCTCCCCCTAATTTAGCAAATCGTCAACGTTTACGCCAAGAAATAGGGATTCCACAAGATGGGATTATGTGTTTAACAACGGCTAGGTTAGCCCCCATTAAAGGGCATCGGTTTCAATTAGAAGCGATCGCTCAATTAAAACATACCCAAATCTGGGAAAAATTATACTTTGTTTGGGCGGGAACTGGGCAGGGAAGTGATCACGATTTAGAACCCGAATTAAAAGCAAAAGTTGAGCATTTGGGAGTAAGTGATAAGGTAATATTTTTAGGGCAAAGGTGGGATATTCCTGATTGGTTAGATGCCTGTGATATTTTTGTATTAACCTCCTTAGCAGAAGCCGCCCCATCCTTTGCAATTATGGAAGCAATGGCAAAAGGATTACCCATTGTTGCCTCGGCGGCGGGAGGAATTCCTGAAGGCTTAGGAGACACCGGAAAACTCTTAAGTGATCCCAATATTAACCCTGAAAAAACGGTATTAGATTTAGTTGAAACCTTGCAAGAATGGGTAATAAATCCTAAATTACGAGATCAAATTGGTGCAGCATCTAAACAACGAGCCGAACAACTCTTTAAAGAAGATCGGATGTTAAAACAAACCTTAGAAATCATCCAAATTGCCTTAACTTCTTCTCAAGAGAATCAATTTAACAATTTACCCTTTACTCAAGCTGACATAAACCATTTCAATCATCGTCTTGAATATGCTTCATTACTGTGGAATGCTTGGCATCATTATACTCAAAATAATACCTTGCAAATGGTTCATTGCCTAGAACAATCTTTAAAATACTCTTCCTTTGAATTTATCACCGAAACTGTGCTAGATTGGGTAAACGATTTTGTGCGATTATCCAGTTATAAGCAATCTCCTTTGGATGCGTCTACCTTAAGTCAATCTCCAAAATGGCAATATGCTATGGAACGAATTCTAGGAATTGTTAGTCGTGCATAATCAGCCCCTATTCTAAACTCTTGAAAACAGGATTTTAAATTAACGATGAAAACAGCATTAATTTGTGGCGTATCGGGACAAGATGGAGCTTATTTAGCGGATCTTTTATTAAAAAAAGGTTATTCCGTTTGTGGCACATCACGGGATGCTCAAATGTCTTCCTTTAGAAATTTATCTTCTCTAGGGATTCGAGAAAAAATTAAATTAGAGTCCATGAGTCTGACGGATTTTAGAAGTGTATTACAAATCCTCACCAAAATTCAACCGGATGAAGTCTATAATTTAGCAGGCCAAAGTTCAGTTGGGTTATCCTTTGAACAGCCAGTAGAAACGTTAGAAAGTATGGCAATTGGAACTTTAAATTTATTAGAAGCGATTCGATTTACCAAAGCCAAAATTAAACTTTATAACGCCAGTTCTAGTGAATGTTTTGGCGATACTCAAGGCATTCCTGCTGATGAAAATACTCCTTTTCGTCCCCGCAGCCCTTATGCTGTTGCGAAATCAACTGCTTTTTGGGAAGTCGCAAACTATCGAGAAGCCTATGGATTATTTGCTTGTTCGGGAATATTATTTAACCATGAATCGCCCCTGCGTCCTGAACGATTTGTGACTCAAAAAATTGTTAAAGGTGCTGTTGATATTGCAGCCGGAAAACAAGAAAAACTTTATTTAGGGGATATTTCTATTCAACGAGATTGGGGTTGGGCACCGGAATATGTGCAAGCCATGTATTTAATGTTGCAACAGCAAGAACCCGATGATTATGTGATTGCAACCGGGGAAACTTATTCATTAGAAAAATTTGTCGAAGTGGCGTTTAGTTGTGTGGGGTTAAATTGGCAAAATTATGTAGAATCTGATAGTAATTTATTACGACCTACGGATATTGCGGTAGGTCGAGGAAATCCCACTAAGGCAGAACAGAAGTTGGGATGGAAGGCACAATATAAAATGCCAGATGTTGTTAGAATGATGGTAGTAAGCCCTTCAGGGCTTCCCTATTAATCCAAAACAATTAAAACAATAAAATTATGCCTAATTATACACCCTTAAAAACGACAATTCTTCCATTAGAAAATGGCGATCACTTAACTCGTCCAGAATTTGAACGGCGTTACCAAGCTATGCCAAATCATCAAAAAGCAGAATTAATTGAAGGAGTAGTTTATATGGCTTCCCCATTACGTTTTCGTAGTCATGGAGAACCCCATGCTCAAATTAATACCTGGTTAGGGGTTTATTATGCAGCAACCCCTGGGGTTTTAGCCGCCGATAATACAACTGTCCGACTCGATGGGGAAAACGAACCCCAACCCGATGCTATTTTATTGATTGATCCCAATTTAGGAGGACAATGCCACATTAGTGAAGATGATTATATTGAAGGTGCACCAGAATTAATTGTAGAAATTGCAGCCAGTAGTGTGGCTTATGATCTTTATGATAAAAAAAGAGCTTATCAACGCAATGGTGTAAAAGAATATTTAGTATGGCAGGTTTATGAACGCCAAATTTGTTGGTGGAAACTTCAGGAAGGAGAATATATGCCTTTAGAACCTGATCAGGAGGGGGTGATTAAAAGTCAAGTATTTCCTGGTTTATGGTTGGAGATGCGATCGCTTTTAGAAGGGAATTTGGCTGAGGTATTAAAAAAATTACAAGCAGGAATAGAAAGTGTTGATCATCAAGAATTTATCCCTCAATTGTGTTAAAATAGTTAATTTTAAACCCATCTATTATGAGCAAAACTCCTTTTAATACAGCTAAATTAGATGAAATTTTATCAAATAAGCGTTTTAGACTAGAAAAAGAACGACAATTTTTGTTAAATAAAACCTTAGAATGGTTAGAAGAATTTGGAGCTAAATATGGGATTGAACAAGCTTATATTTTTGGTTCTGTAACTGAGTCTAACCGATTTCATGATCAATCAGATATTGATGTTGCTGTAGAACAGATTAATCCCGAATACTTTTTTTCAGCAATTAGTTTTCTCTCTGAACATTTAGCAAGGGATGTAGATCTTATTCGGCTTAATCAATGTCATTTTGCCAACCGCATTCGTCAACAAGGAATCCTATGGACAAAAACACCTTAGTTCTTCTTACGGTTGATTTACAAGCTCAACTGGTATTAATTAAAACCATTGATCAACGCTTAATTGAGCGTTCTAAAAATTTACAAGCCGATGATCAAATTCGTCTGGAGAGTATTGCTTATCAAATCCACAATCTCTATAATGCTACTGAAGATTTACTGAAAATTGTAGCTAAATATTTTGAAAATAATATTAGTGATTCTAGTCAATGGCATAGTTTATTACTGAAAAGAATGACGATGAATGTCCCTGAAATTCGTCCGGCTTTGCTAAGTTCTGAAACCCATAGCATTTTGAATGGTTTGAGAGGCTTCCGTCATTTCTTTCGTCATGGCTATGGTGCTATAATTGAATATGATCAGTTGCAAGCTAATTTAGACAAAGCACTGAAATTAATCCCCTATCTTGAAGCAGATCTCAATCGATTTCTTGAGAATTTATCTGATGATTTAGATAGAAACTCTCAAGAAAATTAAAAATCCCTAGCTCTAGGGCAAAAATTCCGAGTCCAATAACTGATCAGATGTAAAAAGACAATATTCAGGAAATATTGTAGCCGGAAGATCTGTTTTTTTTATCACTTGCTTTCTCGCTTTAGGATAAATTTCTTGTATCTCTTGCAAAAAATAATTATACAGGGTTTTAGACTTTAATAATAATTCCAGTTCAAACCGAAAATTATCAATTTCAGTTTGCCAACCTTTACCACAACGCTCTCGTTCTGCTTCCCAATATTGGTAAAGTAATAAGTGGATTAGTAATTGTCTTAAATAACTAGAAACCTTGCGCTTTTGTTCATTCCCCAAAGCCAATATTTCCTCCATTAAATGTCTTAAATCAAGTCCATTTATGTCTTTGTTTTCTAACTTTTGATAAGTGTCTTGTAACCAGAGATAATAATCCTGTTCATAAAGACTAGAATTCTCAATATTATTCATTAAAGCACCTCAATTTTTATTATTAGCTACTTATGCCTGACCGCCACGCCATTTAAAAATGATCGTCTCATCAGCCTGTTTAAACTCGATATCAAACAAATCAAATACGACCTCTCGCCCTAACAAAACTTCTTCACAAAAATCGCTTTGTATCCACGCTACAGGAGCGGTAAAACGATGACCTTCTATCTCTATTTCCATCTGTCTTAATAGATATTCAATACTACCACCAATTCCTTCACCACTACCCAGGTTTTCTCCCTCTCCTTTAGTGTAACCTAATCGCTCACCAAGCTGTCTAGTAATTAAGCTAAAATCAGCCCCAGAGTCCACCAGAATTTTGACCTTTTCTTCGTTTTTAAATTTCAAAATTAATTCATATTTGGGTTGCCAATCGTGAACTTTTAGCGATCGCATTCTCACTGGATAAAACTTAGCAGGTTCAATAAATTCATTCTCAAATATTCGCTCAATCACATAACTTAATTTAGGAGTATCAGGGGGGATAGCATCCATCATTTTTCTGAAATCTCGATCATGACTAATCACCCCTTTATTCGTATAAGCGATCCACTGACCCCGATATATTTTTAATTTGGGGCGATTGGCTTTATACCAATCATTAGTTGTGGCATATTCTGGTTCCATTATTAATGCTCTCCCTTGAATAATATCCAGAAAAAGTTGAATACTTGAAGATGATAAGCTAAGATTAGCATATAATTAGGTTAATGGCATAGTCGCCTTGTCCCAAAGCCAGAATCCGATTCAGTCTATAGCAGTCAAGGCAATTTGGCTTTGATATTGCTCTACAATTAGGTAAAATAACAAGGTCAGTTTTGACGACTAACTAAGAATTTAGCACCCTAAAATGAAAAAACTAATTGATATTTTAGAAGTCATTAATGTTCCTCTCATTGATTCTCAAGGGTTATTAGCATTTAACCTGGACGCACCAGAAACCGGAAGCCAAATTGATGCAGATGCGGTTGAGTTTCGAGGTTGGGTTTTAGGGAAAAGATCTCCGGCCATCGCCGTTGAAGTTGTAGCTCAGGGGAGAGTGCTAAAAACCATTGCGGTGAATGTTCATCGTCCTGATGTTCTAATCAATTATCCCCAAGTAGCAGAAGCAGGAATTAGTGGGTTTCGAGCAACCTTAGACTTGAGTAAAATAATTGATCAGCAAGACCAGTTAACAATATATGGGATTTTACGGGATCAGAGTTTGGTTAAGATGGCAGAAGTAACAGTCAAACTGGCATCAGACTCCTCTACTGTAAAGATTCCCTTACCTCAACAGGATGCCGATTCCGGGGTAGAGGGTATACAGTTGAAGTTACAACGGATTCAAGCGGATTTAGAGCGTTCTAAGGTGTTTGTACAGAAGGTCAAGACAGATTTACAGAACCGTACAGAGCTAAATGGTTAAAAGTTGGGAACTTTTCAGGCTGTGAATTGTCCTGTAGCAAGTTCCTCC
>NZ_JBJUDF010000115.1:0-17741 GCF_046067725.1 Planktothrix sp. | reverse complement strand
GATTTTGAGAATCAAGAAATTTACAATAATCTCAAAATTTGTCAACAGCAACTCAGTGAGAAATTTGATCCGAATTTCTTGATTCCCATTCCAGGGGAAAGTTTACATTTTACCTTAGCAGATTTAATCTGGGATAGTGCTTACCGAGAAGCCAGTAAACAGCCAGATTTTGATTCTAACTTACATCAAGCCATTGCCCAATCGTTTCAAAGTTTTAAATCTACACCTATTCCTCATGGAATTCGGTGGCAAGTTTTTGGTTTTATGTTAATGCCAAGAGCTTTGGGGGTTTGTCTGGTTCCCCGTGATGAAGAATCTTATCAAAAAACTATTGAATTCCGGCGTGCTATCTACCAAAATCCCACGTTAATTCCATTAGGTGTTGATCAACAATATTATTTAACGGCTCATGTTACATTAGGTTACTTTGGTCATATTCCTGAAGATTTAGATCGGGGTCATTTTTGTAATGTTCTCTCTTCTTTTAATCAACAATGGTTAGATTCTACTCAGGAAATTTGGGTGAAACGAGCAGAACTTCGCAAGTTTGATGACATGACCCACTATTATCGAGAATCAAACTGGCCGATTTTAGATTTTTAATCTTAACCATTGAGGGTTAACCGTTGATGGTGATCGGTGGGTTTATCCCGCTCCTACAACGGTTAACGCTTTGTCGATTTCTAATTTTGTATCAATGTCTATAGAAATTCATCCCATTCAGTCTGAAAGTTTTGCCATTATTGATCAAGAAATTGGTGAACATTCGTTTAATTCGGCTGAATACGCAATCCTTAGAAGAGTGATTCATAGTACGGCTGATTTTGAATTTTCCCAGTTAATTCGGTTTAGTCCAAATGCAATTGAACAGGGAATTTTAGCATTAAAACAACAAGTTCCGATTATTGTTGATGTGGGGATGGTTAAACAAGGAGTTGCTAATTTAGTAACTAAAACTTTTAATAATCCCTTAATTTGTGCCCTTGAGAATGTATCGGTTCCCTTAGCAGGTAAAACCCTCACAGAAACAGGTTTTATTCATGTGGCTCAAGCATTTCCTCACGGTATTATGGTCATTGGAAATGCGCCAACGGCGTTACTTTCTCTGTGTTCTTTAATCGAACAAAAGTTAGTTTCTCCGAGTTTAGTTATAGGAGTTCCAGTGGGTTTTGTTTCTGTTGTAGAATCTAAAATTAAGTTAGCTGAAATGCCAGTTCCTCAAATTCGAGTTGAAGGGAGAAAAGGAGGATCTCCTGTCGCATCTGCGATTTTAAATGCTTTAATTGTTTTAGCAGCGAATGAACAATCAGAATAAATCACGTTGAGAATTTGTCCATTAATTATTAAGTTAAAATTTGATAATGATTCATGTAGTTGGAATTGGGTTAGACGGTGCATCAGGACTCAGCAACTCTGTTCTTAATGTAATAGAAACAGCAACAATATTAGTCGGAAGCGATCGCCATTTAAGTTATTTTCCTGAACATCCAGCATCCCGTATTGTCTTACAAGATTTAACGGAAACAATTTTTACCATTCGTCAGGAATTAACTCGCTGGGAACTAGAAAAAAGAGAATCCACTCACAATTCTATTGTGATTTTAGTATCCGGTGATCCTTTATTTTTTGGTTTTGGTCGTTTATTAATTGCAGAATTACCCCCAGAACAATTAACTTTTCATCCCCATGTTAGCTCAATTCAATTAGCTTTTAATCGGATTAAAACCCCTTGGCAAGATGCTCACATTATTAGTGTTCATGGCCGTTCTTTGGAAATGTTAATTCAAGCTTTACAACAGGGGGTAGAAAAAATTGCTATTTTAACGGATAATATTCATAATCCTGTGGTGATCGCTCAATTAATTCAAAATTTAGATTTACCCAGTCGTTATCAATTTTGGGTTTGTGAAAATTTAGGCGGAAATGATGAACGAGTGCAACAATGGCAAATCGAATCGTTAAAAAATCAAGAATTTTCTAGTTTAAATCTTATCATTTTATTACGTCAATCTCGCTCTAAAACTGAACCTTTAGATTTATCAAAAATCTCCTCCTTTGGTATTCCTGATCAATTGTTTTTAAGTTATAGCGATCGCCCCGGACTGATGACAAAACGAGAAGTTAGAACCTTAGTATTAGGAGAACTAGCTTTACAACCGAAACAAACCATTTGGGATATTGGAGCCGGAACCGGTTCAGTTTCCATCGAAATTGCTCGATTATTTCCTGATTCTACCGTTTATTCCATTGAAAAAACCGCCGCAGGAACAACATTAATCGAACAAAATCGACAACGATTTCAAGTCAATAATTTAGTTTCTATTCACGGAGAAGCACCCGATATTTTACATCATTTACGTTCACCCCATCGAATTTTTATTGGGGGAAGTGGCAACAATTTAAGCGAAATTTTAGGGATTTGTAGTATCCGTTTATCTCCGGGTGGAATCATGGTCTTAGCCTTAGCTACCCTTGAACATTTAAACACCGCTTTAAGTTGGTTAGAACAACGGAAACGAATTGAACGCAGTTGGAGTTACCGGATTTTAAATGTACAGTTATCTCGTTCTGTTCCTGTTGCCAACTTAACCCGTTTTTCTCCCCTAAACCCCGTCACGATTTTAACGATTTCTCACCATAGTTTGTTTATGTGAACTTTTCGATACTTCTGCCCTAATTAAGCAATTTCTCTCCCAATGAGATAAACTATAAAGAGGTATACTTTATGAGTTAATCATTAATCTTGTGTCTGTTCAATCTCCAACTGCCAACGTCCCAGAACTCAGTGCTTTAGACGATCAGCTTTCTAATCGTTTTATTCATCTTGATCCGTCTGGATACTTTATTATTTATATTGATCGAGAAGCTGGGTTAATTTGTGCTGAACACTACACCAACGCTATTAACGAAAAAGGATTAGCCGTTGATCCAGAAACGGGAGAACCGTTTTCCTGTAACGGAAGCTTGAAACGAACACCCACCGCTATTTTTAAAGGAAGAACTGCTAAGGAATTAGGGATTAAAATTACTGAAGAAACCCAACCCTGTCCGATTAGTTGTTTCGATCATGCGTTATATTTAGGACGGGAATTTGTCCGGGCAGAAATGGCTTTAATTTCAGGAAAAGATTATATTCAAGATTAGACGCGGAGGAGACGTCGTTAACCTGAACAACGTCTCCCCCCTTGGAATTAGAGATCGCCGCCGCGAAAAGCCAGTAAGACGATGACAACGGGGCCAGCAATAACAATCAAACCTAACATGGTCAGTTGAGCAATTAGCTCAAAGTTGATATTGCCAAAAAAACTTGTAATCGCGTCCATTATTCCTCCAAACTTAACGAGCGTCAATATTGAGTGTTTGTAAAAATCAACAGATCATCTTACCAGGCGATCGCACCTTCATTTTAAGAATTTTCACAAAACGCAATACAACTCAATGGAATCATACTTTAAAACAAGTTATAGTGCTAGGTAGTAGGGAACAGGGAACAGTAAATAGTCAAAGGTAACACTATATAAAAGTCTAAAAGCTGCTTATCGGACTTGAACCGACGACCTGTTCATTACGAGTGAACCGCTCTACCAACTGAGCTAAAGCAGCAAAAAAGCAATATCAGCACAATAGTGCATTATAGCAAAACTTAATTTCAAGTGTCAAGTTTTTTCAGGAAAACATCGAGAAACCCCCGTTTTAAAGAGGGTTTACAGACATCACCTTAAAGGTTATCGGGTAGAGAACCACTGGTAGCCCCGGAATACACGATCCCTCGTTGCATATCTAAGGTTAGAATTACCCCATTACGGATCATTTGAGTAGCATTCTTCACCCCGACAATCACAGGAACCCCCAACCGTAAACCAATCACCGCCGCATGACTGGTTAAACTATCGGCTTCTGTCACCACCCCGGCGGCTTTTCGCATGGCATCGACAAAATCAGCACTGGTCTGAGGAGTGACTAAAATTTCACCGACATTAAAATCCCCCAATTCTCCCGCGCTGCGAGCAACTCGCGCACGTCCGGTAATACAGCCTTGACCAACGGCTGTTCCTTTCGCCAAAGCAGCCGTTACCACTTCCACCTTAATTAAATCCGTAGAACCCGCCACCCCTTGTAAGGTTCCGGCCGTTGTCACCACTAAATCTCCATCGGCGAGGAGATTTTTTTCTCTAGCTACCGTCACCGCCGCTTGGAACGTTTGGTCAGCCGAAGGTAAATCTAAAACTAATAGCGGTTTTACTCCCCAAACTAAACTTAACTGTCGTGCCACTTCCACATGGGGGGTAATGGCTAAAATCGGGGTTTGGGGTCGGAACTTCGACACATTTCGAGCCGTCGATCCAGTTTTAGTTAAGGTCATAATGGCAGCGGCATTTAACTGTTGAGAAATTTGCCCCACCGCTTGACTAATAGCATTGGGAATGGAACGTCCGGTATCTTCAACTTTAGAAATATTGCGCGTTACCCCATCTTGTTCGATGCGAGCGGCAATTCGCGCCATGGTTGCCACCGCTTCCACAGGATATTTACCAACGGCCGTTTCATTGGATAACATTACCGCATCAGTTCCATCTAAAATCGCATTGGCGACATCAGAAATTTCCGCACGGGTTGGTCGAGGATTATTCACCATGCTATCTAACATTTGAGTTGCCGTAATCACCGGAATTCCCATGCGGTTTGCCGTGACAATTAATCGTTTTTGTAAAATCGGCACATCTTCAGCCGGAAGTTCAACTCCTAAATCTCCCCGCGCCACCATCACCCCATTACACAAAGCCAGAATTTCTTCCATTTGTTCAATGGCTTCGTGTTTTTCAATTTTGGCAATCACAGGAACATCTTTTCCAGCACTAGCAATTAATTCTTTAATTTCTAATACATCCTGGGGATTTCTAACGAAACTTAAAGCAACCCAATCAACCCCTTGATCTAAACCAAACATTAAGTCTTTACGGTCTTTTTCCGTTAAAGCTTTAATCGAGAGATAAACCCCTGGAAAATTCACCCCTTTACTATTAGAAAGAGTTCCGCCAACGACCACCCGACAATATAACCGTCCTTTGGCGCGTTCAACTTTCTCCACGAACATTTCAACTTTACCGTCATCGAGGAGAATACTGGCTCCTTCAGGCACTTCATCAGCTAAAGGTTGATAAGTTACGGAGGAGATTTCCTGGGTTCCTACAACATCTTCACTGGTAAGAATAAACAAGTCATCTCGGTTGAGAACAATGGAACCATTCTCAAATTTACCTAATCGAATTTTAGGCCCTTGGAGGTCTTGTAAGATGCCAACGGGTTGATTTAATTCAAAGGCGGTTTGCCGGATCATCCGAATGCTGCGTTGATGATCCTCATGGGTATTATGGGAAAAATTCAACCGTAAAGTCGTTGCACCCGCTTCAATCAAGGCGCGAAGAACTTCTGGCTTCTGTGTAGCAGGGCCGATTGTAGCGACAATTTTGGTTCGGTGCAGTAGATTTTGCGGTTGCATGAGATCAATAAACAACTAGGGAATTGTTTTGTAGAGACGTTCCCTGGAATGTCTCTACAAGCCATAAAGAAAATTTAACCATGTCAGGGACACAGAACAATCAAGAATTGAAAATTAACGGGGGAGAGGGAACAGGGAATTACGAATTACGAATTACGAATGGGCAATAGGGAACGGAGGAACTGTTACCCTTTGCTGGTTTGTTCTCTCTCCCTTCGGGAGATGATTGATACTTAACCGCCAACTCACAAATTATCCCTAACCCAGTTGCCATAAGCCTCGAATACTAAGGCGGGATTGTCATTCTGAGCTATGCGTTCGCGTAGCGTTGGCGTCAGCCAAAGAATCTGAGTGGGGTCTCGGCTGAATCATCAGAGATCCGTCATGTCGCTTCGCTTGATTCAGGATGACAATTTTCAAGGGGTTTTGACAACTGGATTTAGTTTGATGGGGGAAAATAACGACGATTTAAGCGAGTTCCGGTGCCACCATCGCTGGGATCGAGGAATTGACGCAGGGGAATTCCTGGGGATTTAGGACGATTTTGAGAACCTCCTAACACTCCTCGAATAATATCTCCGGTACTTTTTTCATCAACGAGGGTATAAACGCCTTGGGTGCTTTGACCACTATCGGCAATCACCAGGTTTTGGAAAATGCGATCGCGCACTAATAAGGGATCTTCCCCTGGAGGAACGGTTAACACAATTCGACATTGAGGCACATCTTCTGTGGTGGCGCAGAGGGTGTTGTAACCATTCTCAATGGCTGTGGTGAGTTCTAATAATCCATCGGGACGATAGGATTCTAAACGGCGGCTAATTTCCGCACAACGGCGTTCAGGTGTCCATCCTCCCCCCAGATTACTCGGAACGGCCCAAGCATAGCCTTGATTGCCTTGACTGACAGGATAATACATCACGGTATATTGACCGCCAATCACTTCACAGCGAAACCGCGCCACATCCGTTTCCCCGGTTTCGACTTCAACTTGAGGAATGGGACTTTCTGCTGGAGTTGGGGTTTGGGGTTGAGGGGTTGGGGTTTGTGTGGTATTAGTTGGGGGAATCGGTTGTTGAGGTTGTCCATTGTTGCGGCGCAGTTGCAGCAGATCTTCCCAAGTCGGTAAAGACGGCCATCGAGGTTGAGCCTGAGCTTGGGTGGCAGAACCGAGTAGGGATAGGGTAATGGATAAACTGACCAGTCCGAGTAAAGTTGTGTGAAGTCGCGAACGAGACATAAATAGTTCCTCCTGAAGATAAAATCGTGTTATTTTAATCTGTTAAATTCTTGCTTCGTTCTTTCATAATTCTTTACAATTTGTTACTGTTCTCATAAAATACTCAGGTGTGAAACTTCAAGGAGTGCAAACCGTAATGTCGGAGGCAAGCAAGCCACTGACAGTCCCCAAAGAATACCTCACCCCAGAGGGTGGTTTTAACACAACGCTACTCATGTTTTTAGTCGCAGTAGCACTTGTGATTTATTCCACGTTGGGATACTGGCGTTGGGGTTGGCCAGACTGGTGTTGTTTTTTGATTAATGTTTTAGCGCTGCACCTTTCGGGTACAGTGATCCATGACGCATCCCATAATTCAGCCCACAAAAACCGTATTCTCAATGCGGTATTAGGACATGGTAGTGCTTTAATGTTAGGGTTTGCTTTTCCGGTGTTTACACGGGTGCATATCCAACATCACGGCCACGTTAATGATCCAGACAATGATCCGGATCATTTTGTTTCCACAGGTGGGCCTCTGTGGTTAATTGCGGCGCGGTTCTTTTACCATGAAGTGTTTTTCTTTAAGCGGAAACTTTGGAAAAAATATGAACTTCTGGAGTGGTTTTTGAGTCGATTATTTGTGGTAACAGTTGTTGCCATTTCGATTCATTATGGGTTTCTTGACTATATTCTGAATTTCTGGTTTTGCCCAGCGTTAGTGGTGGGAATAGCCTTGGGTTTATTCTTTGATTATTTACCCCATCGTCCTTTTCAAGAACGCAATCGCTGGAAAAATGCTAGGGTGTATCCCAGTTCAATTTTAAATTTGTTAATTTTGGGGCAAAATTACCATCTCATTCATCATTTGTGGCCGTCTATTCCTTGGTATTATTACAAGCCAACTTATGAAGTCATGAAACCTTTGTTAGATGAAAAAGGTTCCCCCCAAACTTTGGGAATCTTAGAGGGAAAAAAAGACTTTTGGAGTTTTCTCTATGATGTCTTTTTGGGAATCCGTTTTCATTCTCACAAGTCCTCAACAGAAAATTGAATACTGCCCTTAATTGTAAAGGGATAAAAATTGAGAATTAAGAATCGAAATTTAACTCAGGTTCTTAATTCTTGATTTATTTTTATGGATGGTATAAATAATCATAGGAAAAAAAATGAAATCAGAAGAAAAGACTGAAGCTAAACCTTCAAAACCTCAAAATTATGAGAAAAGTTTTTGGGAGAAAACGAAAGAGAATCTTGTGATTTTAGCGATCGCATTAGGATTATCCTTGCTGATTAGGACGTTGATTGCTGAACCTCGGTTTATTCCGTCAGATTCGATGTTTCCGACCTTAGAAATTGGCGATCGCTTAGTCATTGAAAAGGTTTCCTATTATTTTCGTCCTCCCCAATTCGGGGATATTATTGTGTTTAATCCCCCATCACAATTACAAGAGATTGGCTATGCAGCCGATCAAGCTTTTATTAAACGAGTGATTGGACAACCGGGTCAAGTTGTGGAAGTTAAAAAGGGTCAAGTTTATGTTGATGATCAACCCTTATTTGAGCGCTACATTGCTGAAGAACCTAACTATCAGTTACTGCCTGTGAAAGTGCCGGAAAATTCTTATTTTGTGATGGGAGATAATCGTAACGATAGTAATGATTCCCATGTTTGGGGTTTTCTTCCTAAAGAGAATATTATCGGTCGTGCGGTTTTCCGTTTTTGGCCTATTGAACGCTTTGGAGGCGTTTAGACCGTTTTGAGAAAGGGTATTTTACTCATGGTGAAGTATCTTTGGTAGTTCTCTTCATTTCTGGTTTCAAGACTTTCGATCAATAATTCTGTGCTAAAACTGTTCGGAATTTAAACAGATTGGGAAGAATCTCAAAATATCGGATAATTATTAAATAATATTTTTTAATTAACCGATGACTCTAAAACAAAATTAGAAAGTTTCTCAATCCATTTTACAACCAGGAGGTCTCATCAATGAATAACAATCCTTTAGAACAAGCTAAAAATAGACAACAAATTTTTGATAATTTTATTCAAATTGAACAAAAAATCGGCGCGAATGCTGACAAACTAGCTTTTTTAGATCGAGGAATTCACCAATCTCAATATCAAAAGAATATTTCTGATTATCCCCGTTTTTTAACCCGCAAACCTTTACAATATAGTTCCTATCCTAGTTTTGGCAAAATTCCTTATATTGATGAAGAGGGTTTAAATTTTCTTCATCCTCAGATTCAAGAAGCTTGTGTTTGTTTAGGAAAATTTGAAGCCGGAGAACTCAAAACGATTTGGCTGGGTCGAAATTCACTGAAAACAGCACAATTTTGGAGTTCAACTAAAATTATTCCGGTTTTGAATACGTTAACTCAGATTGATCAACAATTTCCCCAAAGCCATATTAATAATTTAGAAATCAAAGATCCTAAAAATACAACGATAAAATTTCCCCTTGATTTAGCGATTCAAGATCTTGTAACTTATGAAGAACAACTAGCCACATCTAATGCTTTAGCTGCACTTTTTAAACGGTTTGAAACTCGTGCAAATTTAGAGAAGTGGGTGCAAAAAATCACGGGTAATCTTAACTTGAAATTTCAAGGAGATTATGGAGAGGTTCCTGCAATCCAAAACCCAATCATTGTTAATCGAGAAACTCAAACAATTTTACTCAAAGCCACTTCAGACAGTCCCAAAGGTGAGAATTTAGTTTCTGCTTATGATCTCACTCGTTTAATATCATTGATAGGATGGCACGCTTATTTACCGTCAGAATCTCAACTTCCGAACCTTCAACAAAAAACGTTAAATAGTTTAATTGTTGCAATGGGTCAAGATACGGCTCGTTATATGGATGTTGCGTTAGAAACCTTGGGAATTGAACAACTTATTACAACGCCTGTGATTTTGTCGAAAATGGGTTTTGGAGATAGCGAGACTCGACAGACTGTAGAAGCTTGTTATATGGCATTTGTACAGTTTATTGACCCTTTACCGAAAGCGAAGGGAAAATCGGCTGAATTCCGAACTTTGGCACTTACATTAAGGGCTGTTATTCCTGTGGCTAATCTAAAAGATTATAGCCCAGAAGCCTTACAGTTAGATGCTCGGATGGCAGCAGAAGTTACAGAAATCATTCGTCGCGTTGTTGCAGAAGAATTAGATCAACTTTAGCAAAACGGGGAAAGAGAGATGTTCTGGAGATGCCATTGCCTACTCTCATCCGTTAGAATAGAGCAATCAAGAAAACGGTAAAACGAACAGACTGAGACTGCTATTGTGGGTGCATTTCAGTTCCTGAATTGAAGAATCAATCGCTGTATTCTCTAAATAGGGATTAATCAACCTAAAAGAACTCATCATTTTAGGGTGTAAGGGTCTATCAACATCTGACCCTTTACAAAAGTTTTATTTTCCTATTTCAAGCCAGAGTACAGGCATTATCCTATGCAGGCGAAAGGCACCCAAATCATATGAAAAGCATACAAGAAATTAATCACGATTCATTAAAAACATTAAATCGTATTTGTAGTAAGTTTAATGATGAATTTTCTTTTATTTTAGCTCATTCTAATTATAGAATTGTTCAAAAAAATATTATTAAAAAGCTAGAAGAGGAATTTCCCAATTCAATTCAGCATCTAATTTTAGATCCTCATACTAGCAATCTTTATAATGTTTTAGTTCAAGGAATTGAAGCAAAGCAAACTCCACCGCGAGCTTTAATGGTATCGGGTTTAGAATCAAACGAACAACTGGATACTGTCATTAAAATTATGAACCAAATGCGGGAAGAATTTCGCCGTAAATTTCGTTACCCTGTGGTATTGTGGGTTACAGATTCTGTTTTACAAGGTTTAATTCGGTTAGCCCCTGACTTTTATAGTTGGTCAACTGCACTGAAGTTTGAAAGTAGTACAAAGGATTTATTAAATTTTATTCAAGATACCGCAGATCAAGTGTCTGCGAAAGTATTAGATACGGGGTCAGGTATCTTTCTTAATAATTCTTATTTTAATTTAGAGTTGGGTTCTCCTTTAAGATTAGAATTAGAAGAAGCTCGTCAAGAATTAAAGAAACGGGGAGAATTTTTAAGTATAGAATTAGAAGCAAGTTTAGAATTTGTATTAGGTCGAGTTTCTGATCATTCTGATCCCGCAACATTAAAACATTATGAACGAAGTTTAGAACTTTGGAAACAAACTAATCATTTAATTCGTTATAGTCAATTATTATTTTATGTTGGGTTTTGGTGGCACAGTTATGGGATTTTACACCGAGGTGAGAAAGAATTTGCTTATGAGCAAGCTTATCGTTATTATGTACAATCTATTCAAGGCTTTAAACAAGCAAATTGTTTAGATTTAGTGGCTAAATTTATTAATCCTTTAGGGGATATTTTATTAGGATTAAAAAAATGGCAAGAATTAGAGAAAGTCGCCCAAGAATCTATTCATTATAACCAAACTTATCAACATCCGTTTAGAGAAGCACGAGGATATTATTTTTTATCAGAAGTTGCTCTGACTCAACGTTCCTGGCGGGAAGCCAAAAATTTAGCAGAAAAAGCGCAAAATTTATTTCTGAAAGCCTGCCACAATTATCATCCGAAAACTCCTGATGAGCAGTTAATTTTAGATTGGGAAACGTCCTATCATCAGGGATGGTATTTACTAACGCTGGGGAAAGCGCATCGAGAACTAAATAATAATCAAGAAGCGATTAAAATTTTAGAAAAAGCTCAAGGTCGAACTAAACCTGAATATGACCCTGATCTTTATATTCAGATGTTAAATCTTCTACATCATTTATATTTCCAACAAGGTGAATATTTAAAATCCTATAAAATCAAACAAAAACGCAGAGAAATAGAGCAACGTTTTAGATTAAGAGCCTTTATCGGAGCCGGACGAATCGGACATATTCAAACGATTACAAATCCAGGTTTACCTCCTATTAAAGAAGACAAAATTATTAACCCTGAAATTACTGCATCGGGTCGTTTATCGGTTGTGAATTGGTTATATGAACGTATTAGCCGAAATGATTGTAAACTAACGGTTATTTATGGACAATCTGGGGTTGGTAAAAGTTCGATTTTGCAAGCTGGTTTTATTCCTGAGTTGCAAAAAACTCCAATGGATACTCGTCGCTTTATCCCTATTTTATTACAAGTTTATACGGATTTAAACCAAGAATTTTCTCGGACTTTAGCTCAGAGAATTAGAGAGGTCATAAATATTGATTTAGATTCTTCACAACTGAATAACCAAGCGGTAATTTTAGAAAAAATTATGAGTTTGGTCAATCAAAATTTTTGGATCGTGATTGTTTTTGATCAATTTGAAGAATTCTTTTTCAATTGCAAAGATATTAAACAGCGACAAAACTGTTATCAATTTATTAAAGAATGTTTAGATATTCCCTATGTTAAAGTCGTTTTATCTTTACGAGAAGATTACTTACACTATTTATTAGAATGTACTCGTCAAGGCTATTTAGAGATTATTGGAAATAATATTTTAGATCGAAATATTCTGGCTTATATTGGTAACTTTACGCCGGAAGAAGCAAAATCCGTGATTCAAAGTTTAACAGAAAGAACCCAATTTGTCCTTGAACCCGCTTTGATTGAACAATTAGTGGAAGATTTGGCCGAAGACTTAGGAGAAATTCGACCAATAGAATTACAAGTTGTTGGTTCTCAGTTACAAACTCAAACAATTACCACACTAAAACAGTATCAGCAAGCAGGAGGAAAACAAAAGTTAGTTGCAAGTTATTTAGATGAAGTGATTGAAGATTGTGGTTCAACCAATAAAAATTTAGCAGAATTAGTCTTATATTTATTGACAGATGAAAATAATACTCGTCCTCTCAAAAATCGTACTGATTTAGTCCGAGAGATTAAAGAAATGGCTAATCATTTAGAAAATATTAATGAAAATTTAGATACGGTTCTTAAAATTTTTGTATGGTCGGGTTTAGTTTGCCTTTTACCAGAAATCACCGCAGAACGCTATCAACTTGTACATGATTACTTAGTGGTTTTAATTCGGCAAAATCGCAGTTTAGAAGTCTTAAAACAATTAGAAGAAGCTCGAAATAAAAGTCAAAAATTAGAATTAGAAAAACAAAAGCTATTGCAACGACAATTCTGGGTTTTTATATCATTTTTATTTTTTTTAATTTTGTTATCTTCTTCTTTCATGTTTTTAAGATTTAATGATTTAAAAAGTAAAAAGAATGATTTATTCGTTACCAATGAAAATACTAAGTATACGGCTCTTGTGAATGAAAATAATCAACTTGATTCTTTATTGACACTGATCAATGCAGGTATAAATTTAAAACAAAGTCGCTCTCAATCTTCGATTCGGCAAGAAACTTTGAGCAAATTAGGGATTGCAACTCAAGTTCTCCAAGAACAGAATATTTTAGATGGGCATGAAAAAAATAGTGTTTTAAGTATTAGTATTAGTCCTGATAATAAACTGATTGCTTCTGCTAGTCAAGATAAGACCATCAAATTGTGGACTCCTAAAGGTAAAGTGAGTAAAACTTTAAAAGGACATCAAGATTCTGTTTGGTTTGTTACCTTTAGTCCCGATAGTGAAATAATCGCTTCTGCAAGTAAGGATAAAACCATAAAATTGTGGAAAAAAGATGGAACACTGATTAGAACATTACAAGGACATACTGATGAAGTTAAATGGGTTAATTTTAGTCCTGATGGTCAACAGATTGTTTCTGCAAGTAAAGATAAAAGTGTTAAAATTTGGAGTTTAGAGGGTCAATTAATTCAAACTTTAAACGGACATAAAACCTCTGTTCTGAGTGTAGTTTTTAGTCCTGATTATCAACAAATTGCTTCATCCAGTGAAGATGGCATCCTGAATCTCTGGACTCGTCAGGGAAAACTAATTAAAACCATTGAAGCCCATTCTCAACCAATTTGGAGTGTACATTTTAGCCCAGATAGTAAAATAATAGCCTCTGCTAGTGATGATAAAACTGTAAAATTATGGAGTCGTGAGGGTCGATGGATTAACAGTTTAGAAGGGCATCAACAAGCTGTTAATAGTGTTGATTTTAGTCAAGATGGTCATTTAATTGCAACGGGAAGTACAGATACAACAATTAAAATATGGTCAAAGGACGGTTCATTAATTTCTACTCTGCAAGGACACAAGGATATTATTAATCAAGTTAGTTTTTCTCAGCAGGAAAAAACATTAGTTTCTGCTAGTAAAGATGGCTTTGTTAGAATTTGGAATTTACAAGCTTTACCTCAAATTATTCAACTGAAAGACTATAAAATCTATAGCAGTATTTTTTCCCGTCAAAATAATAATTTAGTTGCTTCTCCAGGTCGCGATTTACGCATTAAAGATGGTAAAAATGATAATATCGTTTTATTATGGACTTTAAATGGAAAAGTGCAAAAGATCTTTAGAGGTCATCATAATACGGTTAATAATGTTAGTTTTAGTCCTAATGGAAAACTAATTGCATCTGCAAGTAATGATCAAACAGTCAAAATCTGGAATTTAGAGGGTAAAGAAATTAAATCTATTGTTCATCCCTCGCCTGTGTGGAGTGTCATTTTTAGTCCTGATGGCAAATTAATTGCCACGGCAAGTAATGATCAAAGAATTAGACTTTGGAATCTTGATGGAACTTTAAAACAAAGTTTTATTGCTCATGAAGATCAAATTAATGATTTAAGTTTTAGTCCTGATAGTCAAATTTTAGCTTCTGCAAGTAATGATAAAACAGTGAAATTATGGGATATCAATCATAGACGTTTAATTGATCAGTTAGAATCGGCTCAAATTCGATTTAATTCTGTTACTTTTAGTCCTGATGGTCAATGGATTGCAGCAGCTAAAGACGGAGAATCGATTGTGATTTGGAAAAAAGAAGGTTTCAAGTGGGAACCTTTACAAAATTCTGTGATTTTAGGAAAACATTGGAAAAACATTTATGAAGTTAATTTTAGCCCCAATAGTAAACTTTTAGCTTCAGCGAGTGAAGATGGTACGATTAAGCTTTGGAATACTGATGTCAGTTTAATTACAACTTTAAAATCAAATTCTAAACCTATGTTATCCGTTAATTTTAGCCCTAATGGTAAAAAGTTAGTGGGAACTCAACAGGAAAAATATAGCAGAATTAGTATTTGGAATATTGATACAAATCAAGTCGATAAGAATACAAATTTCTTGTTAGAAAAAGCTTGTGATCAGCTTGCTAATTATTTAGAAAATAACCCTAATATTAGTGATGGTAACAAAGAAATTTGTGATGAGTTGGATACTTCTGAATCAAATAACAAATAGAGACGTTGCATAAAACGTCTCTAAAAAACAGTTAATTTAATCTGAATTTAATCAGAGTATCAGGGGTGGATGTCAACTTCTATAAAATGATTGATGAATCTTAATCTCGTGGAGGTCTACCCGTATCTAAGTCTTGATTTTCTTCTCTAGCTTGGGAACAAAGTGAGGGTAAATGCTGTTGTTTTAACGTCGTTGGGTGATGAAAGTTACAGGAAGATTGAACTGTAACGCTGGAAACAATGAACTGGGAAGCTTGAGCTTGATTAGCGACCATTATCGATAATAGAGTGACGCTTAAAAGGATGATACTTTTCTTGAACATAATGGACTCCTTCTGGTAAAATTACAGTGTTAATCCGCTTTTCAACCCCCTAACGATTTAACTAAAATCAAGATTTTAGTAAGCTTAAAAGGCTCAGTTTAAGAGGGGATTGGCAACGGATTTAATTGCTTTTAGATGGGTAGATGGGTGGGTTGTAATCGATAGATGAGAACACTTCAAAATCGGTGAATCATAAAATTTCTCAATCTGAACAATCTACTTTACAATTTCATTAATTTTAATCAGGAATTACTACAATTGATGAACCATTTTTTATCATAAATTCATATTTGCTTTATCTAGGGAGAGAAGGTTGGCTGCTTCGTCTTTATTCCCCTAGAATAGCGTTCGATTTCTTAAAATTCTCGTCAGAGGCTATACTTTCTTCATCGTCTACTCTCTATTACTTTTAGGTTATATAAGAGGTTTCTATAAAAATACTGTCTTAGGGAGGATCTATAGGACTTATAGTTCCGTAAGTCTGATGTTTCAGTCAGAATATTGGCACACTTAAAGACAAGCTAAAGCTTTTAATTCAGATTAATTCCCCCTAAAGGAACTGAAATTAAATCATGAAACTGTGTATCTCGGATGCGTTTTAATTCCCACATCCATTTTGTTTCTGCATCAATTTGCTGATAATATTTCTGAGCTAAATTTTGTTCTTTAGCAATATCGGTTTCTTGCCATAACTTTAAAGCCATATCTCGCCTTTTTTGGCAAATGACCGTTTCAATGGATGCAATAGAACTGCGGATAATTAATGGGGCGCGACGAATATCAATTTCTGTATGTTCATCGAGATACAAGAGATGATAAAATTGCTGGGTTTGTTGGTTTTGTTCTAAACAAGCTTGTTGTAGTTCCAAAATTAAATCTACGGGATCTAGTGTTTTTTGAGATTGTTCTTCAATTTTAGTAATTTCTCTCCATAAAAACCGATGATGAGCTAAACTAAATTGTAAATCTCTTGCTTCTAAGGCATCCTGAATGGTTAGACGGTGTTGAGGACAATGTAAATAAACTCTCAACAATTTAACTTCTGCTTCTTCTAATAAAGTCCGTTCAGCGTTAACAGAAATTAAAGCATCAGAAGCCGGTGTTTCTTTTGCTTCTAAATGGGGTTTATTAACTTGAGTTTGTAAGTTTTTAGCTAAAAGAGGAATTAACCGAGGCTGTCCTTGGCTAAGAAGTTCAGCACAATATTGAATATAGTGGGTGCGTTGCATTTCGTTCTCAATTTTTCTTAGAAACTCTACCATCTTGTGTGAAGCTTGTTGAGACTGGGCAACGGTTTCTAAGCTTTTTCCCATTAAAAGACGTTGAATTTGCCACTCAATCCATAGGGGAGAATTGATGACTAATTTTTGGTAATCTTCAGGAGAATTATGGATTAAAAATTCATCAGGATCTTTTCCCGACGGAATATTTAAAATCCGTAAATTAATATATCCTTTATAAGCGAGATCTTCAATTTCTCCAATGGCACGTTCTGCGGCTTTATTTCCGGCAGCATCGGCATCAAAATTCAGAATAATTTGTTTAGATTCTGTATAACGAACTAACTGCCGAACTTGATTTAAACTTAAAGCTGTTCCTAAAGAAGCGACCACATTTTTAATTCCAGCCGTATGTAAAGCGATCGCATCAAAATAACCCTCAACTACAATAGCTTGATCTTGTTTACTAATCGCACTTTTAGCTTTATCTAAAGCAAATAATGTTTTGCCTTTATCAAATAATTCAGTTTCAGGAGAATTGAGATATTTAGGTAGTTCATCCCCTAAACTTCGACCTCCAAATCCAATCACTCGCCCTTGACTATCGTGAATGGGAATCATTAACCGATCTCTAAATCGATCATAATAACCATTGCCTGTTTTTCGAGGTACAATTAACCCCGCCTGTTCAACTAATTCTGCTGGAAAATGTTTTTGTTCAACGAGATAATCATATAAGGTTTCCCATCCTTGGGGGGCATATCCTAATTGAAAATATTGTATTGTTTCTTCTTTTAAATGACGTTTTAATTTTAAATAATCTAAAGCGTTTAGTCCTTCCGGTTGTCTTAAAGCGTGTTGATAAAAATTGGTAGTGATCGCTAAAATTTCATATAATTGTTCTCGTAAAGAAATCTGCTTTTGTAACTCCTGACGTTGTTCAGGTTCTAAGGTTTTTACCGGAACTTGATACCGTTTTGCTAAGTCTAAAACTACCTCACTAAAGGAACGTTTCTCTAAATCCATGATAAATTTCATGGCATTTCCCGCCGCCCCACATCCAAAACAATAAAACATTTGTTTCGTGGGACTAACGGTAAAACTAGGGGTTTTTTCTTCATGAAA
>NZ_JBJUDF010000114.1:0-8141 GCF_046067725.1 Planktothrix sp. | reverse complement strand
GTCACTACTCCACTCGAAGAAACCGAACCAGCTATTGCAGAAAATTCTGTTAATCCTCAAGCTGAAATCCCTTTAGAAGAAACCCCAATTATTGAGGAAACTTCTGTTAATTCTCAACCGGAAATCCTCCTAGAAGAAACCCCAATTATTGAGGAAACACCTGTTAATCTTCAACCGGAAGTTATACAGGAAGAAACCCCAATTCTTGAGCAAACTTCTGTTAATTCTCTACCGGAAGTTATACAAGAAGAACCTATTATTGTTGAGGATACATCATCAGAGATTGAAGCTTTGTTTCAACAAGGAATTCAACAAGACGAAGCCGGAGATTTTGAAGGAGCCTTACTGTCCTTTAATCAAACGATTGAACTCAAACCTGATCATATTTGTGTTTGGTTTTATCGAGGCAATACCTTAAAAAATTTAGGCAGACTGGAAGAAGCCTTAGAATCCTTTGAACAAGCCATTAAGCTCAATCCAGAATATGCAGATGCTTGGAATAATCGGGGCAGTGTTTTAGAACTTTTAGAGCGAATTGAAGAAGCTTTAGAATCCTATAACCTCGCCCTTGGATTAGAACCCAATGATCCGTATATTTGGAACAATCGCGGAAATGTTTTATCTGATTTAGGACGATTAGAAGAAGCGTTAGAATGTTATGAACAAGCCATTCAATTAGAACCCAACTATTTTAACGCCTTATACAATCGAGGACTTTCATTACTCAATTTAGGGCAATTAGAAACAGCATTAATATCTTTTAATCAAGCTTTAGAAATACAGCCTGATGATCCTGATGTTTGGTATAATCGAGGTCTAACCTTACAAAATTTAGGACAAACTGAGGAGGCAATTGCAGCTTTTGAAAAAGCCAAACAATTGCAACCTGATGAAGAGGAAATTTAACCTCACACCCTAGAGTGCGGCTATCTCCGCACAGTTCTTTTTCCTGTTCCCTGCTCAATTAACAGTTAGGTTAAGTTTCCTCTCGTTCTTCATCTTCTAACTCAAAATTTGTCTCAGAATAGCGTTCCAAGCGTTGAATATTTCGCTCTCTAAACCGATGATAATTTCGGCTATTTCCTGACAATCGATGATAGTCACGACGTTGTAACTCAGAGGCGGAAGTTTTGCGCGTAAACGTTTTCCAAGCCACACGAATTCCAGTCAAAATACTTCCTGTGGTGGATTGCAACTTTTTCGCTTGTTGTTTAGCAGTATCTAAGCTTTGATCAACTTGTTTCACCACTTGACTCGCGCTTTGTACTCCTTCACTGACATCTTCTGTCAGTTCAGTAATTTCTAACCCCGTTAAACGAATCGATTCTAAAGTTGGTGGAAATTCACGGGAGAGAGTATCGGCTAGTTTTTCCACACTTCTTGCTGCCCGTGCAATCGCTTGCAGAGCAGGTAAGGCAACAGCAACAACAGTAGTGAGGCTGACAGCAACCAAAAATAGCGATAATGCCAGCCAAAACAAAGGTTCAGTCACTTGATTTCTATCAACAACAGCTTGGGGTTTGATTCGCCATAAAAGTATAGCGATTTTCTAGTGCAATTGCCGATGATTAAAATTTCCGTAAAGCTTTTTGAGACTCTGGTAGATGGTTTTCTGTTTCTACAGTCTGTTGGGTTGGTCGCTGTTGTTGACTGGCTTCTAGTCCGGCTGCAATGGCTTCTTTGAGCCGAAGTAAAGTTTCATCCCAATTGCGTCGTGCAGACCCTGACAGTCGATAGACCTGTAATTGAACATTAGTGGATAGATCTTCTGCAAGTTCGGGTAAAGCATCGGCTGATTTTTTGAGTAACTGTTTCGTTTCTTTCCCAGAACGAGGGGCTACCAACAAACCCGCCACTGTACCCACGACAGAGCCTAAGACAAAACCACCTAAAAATTGTCCTAACCGTTGATTTGACATATTGAACCGCAGTACAAATTCTTTCCCCGTACTCTATATTATTCTAAACAATTTTGTTCCTAGAACCTTGATCTTCTTTGTGGCCATCTCCTCGACCAGAACCGAACCACGAAGGAAACTAATGCTATTGCTTGATTGAGTTGTTGCAGTTGTCCCTGAAGTTGATAATAGTTTTGCCTTAGTTGATCACTTCCCTGTTGTCCATAATCAATAAAATTTGGTGCTCTTTCTAAAACAAATCGAGTGTTACGTTCCATTAAGATTAACCGTTTTTCTAAACGATTCATCATTAGAGTAAATCGCCAAATCTTTCGAGCCAGATACAAACACAGGCAAGAAATTAAAATATTAATGATAATAACGGTAATCAACATTCTGATACTTTGATTATAATTAAGGATTGATGATCTGATTTTATCCGATTAACCACACCTTGAATCAGTCTAAAATACATTTGCCCTTGTGATCTGCGATCGCTTCTGTTACCCCCACTGTGTTAATTTTATTTAATTTTTTACTCGATTAAATAACTTGTATTTTACACTAATTTTGTGATCAAAGCTTGGCTATCATACTTGTGCCGTTGAGATCAGTTGACTGTCCGGCTGAAGGATCTGTACAAAAAGGCTTAATTCACAATATTATGTTCAATCGTCAACTCAGTATAAGTGATTCAGCGATTAGAGATAATCACCGTCGCGGTACGGTTGGAGATTTCTTAAAAGATGAAATTCAGCCGGGATCGAAGTTGTCTATTGTTTCAGCTTATTTTACAATTTATGCTTTTGCCACTTTGAAGGATGAACTTTTGCAGATTGATAGTCTCAATTTTTTGTTTGGTGAACCTGAGTTTATTCTTGATCCAAGTAAAAACGAAAAAAAATGGTTTCTACTTGAAAGAGAGGGATTACAGTTGCAAAATCAACTGCAACAAAGACCTTTAGCTCGTGAATGTGCAGACTGGATTAGAGAGAAGGTACAAATTAAGTCAATCCGTAAAACGAATTTACTGCATGGCAAAATGTACCATATTGCTACTGAATTTGAGGAAACGAGCGACGAGGGTTATCAATCTCATGAATCCGCGATTATGGGAAGTTCTAATTTTACGGTTAAAGGGTTAGGATTAACGGGTAAAAATAGTAATATTGAAATTAATTTGATTGTCAAAAATAAAGAAAGTATATCTGATCTCAAGGTTTGGTTTGATGAAATCTGGAAAGATGAAAAATTAGTAGAAGATGTCAAGGATCAGGTGTTGCTTTATTTAGAGCAGGTTTATGTTAATTATGCACCCGAATTGATTTATTATAAAACGTTATTTCATGTTTTTGATAAATTTTTATTAGAACAGCAAGAAACAAGTTTACTGGCTGAAAAAAGCCAGATCGTGGAAAGCCAAATCTGGAACAGTTTATTTGAGTTTCAAAAGCATGGGGTGATAGGGGCAATTAATAAAATCCTGAATCATAATGGGTGTATTATTGCTGATAGTGTTGGTTTGGGTAAGACTTTTGAAGCCTTAGCCGTAATTAAATACTTTGAACTTAAAAATTATCGCGTGTTAGTTTTATGTCCGAAAAAATTAAAAGATAACTGGACAATCTATCAAGCTACGAATAATAGTGAATTAAATCAATTTGTTCGCGATCGCTTCAGCTATACGGTATTATGTCACACCGATTTAAGTCGAGAATCTGGTAAATCTGGAGATACCGATCTCGCTACTTTTTATTGGGGAAATTACGATTTAGTCGTTATTGATGAATCCCATAATTTCCGTAATAATACGAAAGGAAAGCGAGATGAAGAAGGTAATATTATTCGCAAGAGTCGTTATGAGCGACTGATGGATGATATTATCAAAACTGGGGTAAAAACTAAGGTTTTATTACTGTCTGCAACTCCAGTTAATAATAATTTAACAGATTTACGACATCAACTTGCATTTATTAGTGAAGGTCAAGATGATGCTTTTAAAGAATCAATTGGTGTCGTGAGTCTTAAGGATACTTTAACGAATGCTCAACGTGCTTTTACGAATTGGGCTAAAAAAACAAAAAATCGTCAAACCAGGGATTTATTAAATTCTTTAGATTCCGGTTTTTTTAAACTCCTAGATGAATTAACGATCGCTCGATCTCGCAAACATATTCAAAAATATTATAAAGATGTTGTTTCTCAATTAGGAGGGTTCCCAGAACGGTTGAAACCAGAGTCTATTTTTCCTCAAATTGATTTAAAAAAGAGATTTATGTCCTATGATAAACTTAATGATGAAATCTCTAATTATCAACTTTCATTATTTAATCCTTCTCAGTATGTTTTAGAACAATATAAGTCACAATATGAACATCAATCTCAGGGAAAATTTAAGCAAAGCGATCGCGAATATTTTCTGATTGGTATGATGAAGGTTAACTTTCTAAAACGCTTAGAAAGTTCGGTGAATTCCTTTGCCATTACAATGAAAAGGACTATAGAAAAAATAGAAGCTTTACAGACCCGAATTGAACGGTTTAAAGAGTTTCGAGATCAAAACCAGAATCTTGACCTCAATCAATTTAAACTTGAAGAGATAGATGATGAAGAATTACAGTCAGCGATGGAGGTGGGAACAAAGCTAATCTTTAAAATGGCACATCTGGATATTGATAACTGGCTGAAAGATTTAGAACGGGATAAACAACAACTCAATATTCTTTATAGTTCAGCTTTGCAGGTTGATCAAAAACGGGATGCGAAATTAGCAGAATTAAAAAAGCTGATTGAAACTAAAGTCAAACAGCCAACAATTAATAAATTAGGACAACCTAACCGCAAGGTTTTAGTCTTTACTGCTTTTGCGGATACAGCCGAATATCTTTATCAAGCATTACAGGAATGGAACACTACTAATACCTTAAAAATTCATCTTGCTTTAGTCATCGGTGGAAGCGGAAGAAATCAAACAACATTCGGTAAGAATGAATTCAATCAAATTCTAACAAATTTTTCTCCGATCTCTAAACAACGGAATAAAATTAAATCAATGCCCCAAGGGGAAGAAATTGATTTATTAATTGCGACAGATTGTATTTCTGAAGGTCAAAATTTACAAGATTGTGATTATTTAATTAATTATGATATTCACTGGAACCCCGTTAGAATTATTCAAAGATTTGGACGAATTGATAGAATTGGTAGCCTTAATAAAACTGTCCAGTTAGTTAACTTTTGGGCAACGGATGACTTAAACAAATACATTAATCTAAAAAATCGGGTAGAAGCAAGAATGGCCTTAGTAGATATTGCGGCTACTTTTGAAGATAACTTGCTAGAACCTGATGAAATTAAAGAGTTAATCAAAAGCGATTTAAAATACAGAGATAAGCAGTTGTTACGCTTGCAAAATGAGGTTTTAGATTTAGAAGATTTTGATGAAACTGTAGCTTTAAATGAGTTTACTTTAGATGATTTTCGGATTGAACTGAGTAACTATTTAGAAAGAAACCGCAAACAGTTAGAAGCTGCACCCTTGGGGATTTATACAGTAGTTCCCTCAATTCCAGAACATCCAATCATTGGCCCTGGGGTGATTTTCTGTTTACAGCAAAAAGGTGATTCTTCTGGGAATGAAACCGTTAATCCTCTGCAACCTTACTTTCTAGTTTATATTCGTAATGATCAGGTTGTGCGCTTTGGTTTTGCTCAACCTAAACAGATTTTAGAGCTATTGAGATTATTATGTTTAGACCAAACAAAAGCTTATGATTCTTTATGCAATCTATTTGACCAACAAACCCATCATGGTGTAGAAATGAGTTTTTATAATGATTTATTACAAAAGGCGATAGATTCGATTACAAAAACTTTTAAGCATCGCCTACTCAACAGTTTATTTAATTCTGGGAAAGGAGCAATTATGCCAGAACATCAAAAACAGGTTAGCAGCAAAACGGATTTTAATTTAATTACATGGTTAGTGATTAAAGATGAATAAACACCGGATTTAAGATCATGTTAAAATATCTATAAAAGCAGGAGATTAATGAACAGGCTATAAATTATGAAGAATAATATGAAATCTTTAAATGTTTGCTACGCATCTGTTCCCTGTAGAGACGTTGCATGCAACCTCTCTACAGGGGGTTTAGGGTGATAATCTGTAGCATCGATTTAAGGGTGGAATATAACGTGAAACTCGCTTTGGAGAATCAACAATGAACGAACAACAACTCAAAGATAAAATTCGCCAATCTATCCAAAATCTATCTACAGGTCATCTTGGGGAAAAGGTAGAGACGTTATTTCAAACCCTCGGATATTCGACCGAAAGAAAGTTTGATTTAGCGAACAATAACCCTGAAGATTTTCTCGAACTATGGGAAGGAATTGACAAAAAACGGGCGATCTGTTCTCAATGGCGTTCGGTTGATTTTTTGTTTCAATTGACAGAAGAAGAGATTCGTGCTAATTCCCAACTCGGACTTTTTGGCAATCAAATTGATCAAAATTATCTTAAATCCTATTTATTTTTATCTATTAGTTTGTGCGAGAATCATTACACCCGGACACAACTATCAAATATAACTCGTGAAATTAACCGCCAGTCGGATATTCCCATCATGGTATTATTTAGACAAGGTGAATATTTGACTTTATCAATTATTAACCGCCGTCCGAATCAACGGGAAACCGCTAAGGATGTTTTAGAAAAAATTACTTTAATTAAAGATATTGCGATCGCTAATCCCCATCGTGCTCATCTTGAAATTTTATTTGATCTTTCCTTACCTCAATTATATAAAAACTATCAATTTACTAATTTTGATCAATTACACGATGCTTGGCAAAAAACCCTTGATACTACTGAATTAAATAAGCGTTTCTTTAAAGAAGTATCAAACTGGTATTTTTGGGCGATTAAAAACGTTACTTTTCCCGAAGGTGCAGGGGAAAATATCGAAATTCGGAACGCAACTAGCGTGATCCGTTTAATTACTCGATTAATTTTTGTTTGGTTTTTGAAGGAAAAAGGATTAGTTCCTGACGATTTATTTAACTTTCAAAGGGTGCAGCAATTCCTAATATCAACTCAACCGCAAGAAAGCACCTATTATAAAGGGATTTTGCAAAATTTATTCTTTGCGACCCTTAATCAGGAAATGAATACTCCTAATAAATCAGATCATCGCAAGTTTAGAAATAAGGCGAAGCAAGCTGGGGGAAGAGATCAAAATTATATGATCCATAATGTTTATCGCTATGAAAATTATTTTCAAGATGCACAAACAATCCTCAGACAGTTTGAAAATATTCCGTTTTTGAATGGGGGTTTATTTGAATGTTTGGATAAATCTAATCCAGATCATCCTCAACAGATTATTCGGATTGATGGGTTTTCAGATCGCACGGATAATCCTTTAGTTGTTCCTAATTTTCTATTTTTTACTGAATCTGAACAACAAGTTGATCTGAATAATATTTACGGGACGCGCAATAAACGTTATACAGTGCGAGGTTTAATTAATATTTTCAATAGTTATAAATTTACCATTACTGAAAATACCCCCATTGAGGAAGAAATCGCCCTCGATCCTGAGTTATTAGGAAAGGTGTTTGAGAATTTACTGGCGGCTTATAATCCAGAAACAAATACAACCGCTAGAAAGCAAACCGGATCGTTTTATACGCCGCGTGAAATTGTTGATTATATGGTAGATGAAGCGTTAATTGCTGATTTAGAAAGTCAATTATCCTTGCTGTCAAAGGATAAAACAGGAATAAATCAAAGGTTGCGTCATTTGTTTGCTTATAATCATGAATCCCATCAATTTAATGATGCAGAAGTAGACATATTAATTGCAGCCATTGATAATCTAAAAATTCTCGATCCTGCTTGTGGATCGGGTGCTTTTCCGATGGGAATTTTGCACAAATTAGTGTTTATTTTAAGTAAACTTGATCCACTGAACTTTCGATGGAAGGAAAAACAAATTGCTAAAGCAAGTGAAATTCCTGATAGTACGATTCGAGAAAAGGTGATTGAGGATATTGAGCAAGCGTTTGAACGCAATCAGTTAGATTATGGACGTAAGCTATATTTAATTGAAAATTGTATTTATGGGGTAGATATTCAACCAATAGCTGTACAAATTTCTAAGTTACGTTGTTTTATTTCCTTGATTGTTGACCAAAATATTGATGATGATCAGGAAAATCGCGGGATTCGTCCTTTAC
>NZ_JBJUDF010000113.1:0-2824 GCF_046067725.1 Planktothrix sp. | reverse complement strand
TAGAGATGAAAATGCAGCAAAAAACATCCGAGAAGAAGGGGTAAAAATCTTGTCAACAAATACCGTAGGGCATACGGAAATTCAAGCTTGTGGAGAGGATGTAAGACTCGTTGGTGCTTGCGCCAAAAAGCATTCTTCTGTGAAACAAGAATCCCCCGTCACAGCTACGCTGTGACGGGGGAGTGTCAAAAACTTAATCAACTTAAATCAAACTGTTCTATGGTAGCTCTATCACCTGAAACACCCTGGGTCAGCGTTCCTCAACCGCGTCACTCAGGCCATGACCCTTCCGAAACTGAACTTCCCACAAAAGGCGAAACACCAAAGCCTATTTCTGTCATTTCCGAACCCTTAACTTCATCTGATCTGCTATCCGGGTTATTTTTATTAACGAATAATGCGGATCAAGTTGAAATTGCACCCGGAGTTTTAGGGGTTAACCCGGTCGCCATCTCCAAATATCCTAACGGGTTAGCGGCTTTAGAGGGAAATGATTCAGTTCGAGGGTCTACAGACTCAGAACAAATAATGGGAAATCAAGGTCAAGATACCCTGGAGGGCCAAGGGGGAGATGATACCCTGCGGGGAGGTCAAGAGTTTGATCTCCTATATGGCGGTGTGGGTAATGATCTGCTGAACGGTAATTTAGGGGATGATTATGTGTACGGAAATGAAGGAAATGATTTATTGCGAGGCGGTCAAGGAAACGATGCGTTAGTCGGAGAAGCAGGGAATGATACCCTCATCGGCGATATGGGACTTGATCGTCTTTGGGGGGGTGAAGGTGCTGATGTGTTTGTTCTGCGTACAGATACCGCCACTCCTGCGATGTCTGATGCTTTACCCTCCGACAATGGAGTGGGGGATGTGGACACCATTTCTGCTGATTTTATTTTGGATTACAATGCTGCTCAAGGAGATGTCATTGGGTTAACGGAAGGATTAACTGTTAATGATTTGGTGATTACCCAAGAAACTCTAACCTATGGGGATCTTCGTGATTATCAAAGTAGTGGCCCCTTCCCTTTAGATCAAATTAGAACGGCTGACTTTCAAATTGAAACTGTTTCAGTTACGGTGATGACAATCGCTGAGACAGGAAATATTTTAGGGTTAGTCAAAGGGGTTTCTCCGGGTCAACTTCAGTTTGTTTCCGTTGATCATAATATTCTCGGAAAAGGATAGGTGATTTCCCTTAATTCCTGTTTTTGTTAATCTCCCAAAAACACCTACAATTATAAAGTGTTGTTCCTATCCACCTCTAAAAATTATTCATCTCAATGTTGAGTTCTTTTAATGTCCGTTGTTTTCAGCCTCTTATTTTATTGGTCTTAAGTGCTGGTTTTTTGATTCCTGTTGATCCGGTATTATCGTTAACACCAGAGGAACAACAAGCATTTAGTACCGAATATATGAAAGGCTGTTTGGAAGGTATTAATCAATCGGGACTTGATCCGAAAAAAGGAGAACAATATTGTCGTTGTACACTGAATAATTTGTTGAAACTTCCTGATGACAAGTTAAGGTCTTTATCAGATTTGACAGAACAACAGATTATCCAAGATACAGCGATTCTAAATGCAATTAATAGTTGTTTTTCTAATTATCGTCAACCCCAACAATAGTTGAGTAAACTACAACCTGAAAATCCCCCTGAACTGATTGATTTAGGGGATTTTTTTTAACTCATTGTTAGGGTGGGTAAACGTCCTGGGAACTCAAAAAAATTCCTTTCAAAATTATATGACATCCAGAAAGGTTTGCTACAGGTTATGAGGGAGTCCTATAGCAAGTCTGAATCGGTTGTAATAACCTCTATGACTAAAACCCTTACCGTAGGGGTAATTCATGAATTGCCCCTACCACAAATCAAATAGGATTGCTATAGCTCATAAATGTTCCCATTACCAATTCGTAGTTCGTAATTCGTAATTCGTAATTCATAATTCGTAATTCCCGATTAGCTATTTTTCAGAAAAACTTCGACCTTTTCTGTTGTCCATTCTTCACTGGCATCAACAGAAACTCGAATATTGCGCGTGGGTACATCTTCATCGGAAACAGCCGATAAAAATTGTTCTAAAGGATTATTCGGTTTTTGATTACCAAATCCTCTTCGAGATTGGTCTAACGCGGGCAATTCCAACAATTGAAAATCGGTTGAATTCACCGTTGCAAACACTTTAATAATATCTAACCCTTCCTGATAATTTTCCGGTAATGAAAGTTTGAGTTTTTTGGGTTTTGTTTCTTGTCCAGGTTCTATGATTTCAGCAACCGCACCATCAGGATAGATTTTAACAACACTCATATCTGATGCTAGGTTTAAGGCTGTATAGCGCTACGCGCATAGGTTAGGACAATTTCTAAATGCAGCATCCACGCATTCTCTGACGGTTTGAAATTCGTTTAATCTCTGTTTCATCCATGTCTTTAAGACAGCCCACCAGTTTTCAATCTTGTTCAAGTCCGGAGAATATGGGGGCAGATACCAAATTTCACATCCGGCTCCTTCCACAAGTTCTTTGATAGATTTCCCTTCTTTCAATGCTGATAGCCAACTGACTCTTTCTCTTTTTTTTCCTGACTTGAGAGCATAACATCTTTCCCCTATTGGGCTGTAGCCATACGGGTAATCCTCTCTATTATCAAATCCCGCTTCATCTACATAAACTTTTCTTCTCCTCTCTATTCCCTCTAGTTTTTGAAGAAATTCTCGTCTTTTTTCTTCATCTCTTTCCCTATACCCATAAGTTTTTTTTTTCGACTTATACCCAGTTTTCGGCAAGCATAACTAATATTCTGTTGCGTCGCCCCACACCCC
>NZ_JBJUDF010000112.1:0-6177 GCF_046067725.1 Planktothrix sp. | reverse complement strand
GGTTTCCCTAAACGTTTAGATTCAGCTTTCAACTGATTATAAATGGAATCTCGAACACTCACCCGATGCCGAATTTTACTCGGATCAACCGGTGCATCAGAATCGTTCATTTCTGGTAGGGTCTGGCTACCCATTACAGGGGCTTCTTGAGTTTCAATGTTCATTAAGACAGTCGCTGAGTAAGAGGTTATAAACTGACGAAGGGCATCAAAGCCGACACGATGGCAAAAATCCCCAAAACTCTCTCCGGGTTTCCGATCCTGTTTAAAATAAACTAAAATCGGAGTCAGAAACGTTTCAAGGTCATGAATCGATAATCGATTCACAAAGGCTTCTGCCAATCGGGTCTGATGGGGAGAACCCCCTAACCAAATTTGATAGGTATTAGGAGCACTTCCCACAAAGCCTAACTCCGCCATGTAGGGTCGAGCACAACCGTTAGGGCATCCGGTCATCCGAATGACAAAATGCTCTTGTTGCAAACCCACATTGTCCAACAATACCCGAATCCGTCCCAATACACTAGGGATAATCCGTTCTGATTCTGTCATGGCCAATCCGCAGGTTGGTAACGCTGGACAAGCCATTGAATAGCGTTCTAGCGGGTCAATTTCCGTTTCAGTTTTAATTCCATGTTCTTTGAGAAGGGTTTGAATTTGGGGTTTAACAATCGGGGAAATTTCATACAAAATCACATTTTGGCTGGCCGTTACTAACATCGGCACGTTAAACTGTTCTACAATTTTGCGTAAAACGGTTTTCAGGCGGAAATTTTCTTCATCTTTAATCCGACCATTATCAATGGAAATTCCTAGAAATAATTGACCATCTCCTTGTTCATGCCATCCTAAATAATCTTCATATTTCCAATCTGGTAACGGTTTAAACGGTTGAAAGGATTTACCGAAATATTCCTCGGCTTTTTCACGGAATTGATCCACACCCCAATCATGAATTAAATACTTCAGTCTGGCATGACGGCGATTGGTGCGATCGCCATAATCTCGTTGAGTTGCGACAATGGCTTTAACCGCATCATAAATATCCGCTTTATCCACATAGCCAATTTCATCAGCCATACGGGCAAAAGTTTCTTCTTTATTATGAGTCCGTCCTAACCCACCTCCGGCTAAAATATTAAATCCTTCTAACTCTCCGGCTGCATTAGTAATAACAACTAAACTCAAATCTTGAGTATAGATATCAATAGAATTATCCCCAGGAACTGTTACCGCACATTTAAACTTACGGGGCATATAATAAGTGCCATAAATCGGTTCTTCCGAGTCCGTATAATTCGTATTATTAGTATTGCGAAGACGGGCAGCTTTGACTTGTGGATCTTCTTCGGCGGTAATCAATTTTTCCCCATCTAACCAAATTTCATAATAAGCTCCCGTTTGGGGGGTGAGCAAATCAGCAATATGATTAGCATAAGTCCGGGCATATTCATACTCAGGGCGATTTTTATAAGGTGCTGGAGGTGCTAAAACGTTGCGGTTAAGATCCCCACAAGCTCCTAACGTTGACCCCATATTTTTAATAATAGAAGCCAAAACCGTTTTCAGATTTTTCTTTAAAACGCCGTGTAACTGGAACCCTTGACGAGTGGTAGCCCGAATGGTTTGGTTGCCATATTCATCAGATAAGCGATCCAAAGTTAAATACAATTGAGGTGGAATAAACCCCCCAGGACTGCGGGTTCGCAGCATCATTCCATAGTCTCTTTCCTGTCCCTTAACCCGATGATCTCGGTTATCTTGTTGATAGGAACCGTGAAACTTGAGAATTTGAATTGCATCCTCAGAGAAGTAGTTCAAATCATTGAACAGTTCTGTTGCGAGGGGTTCCCGCAAGAAATTGCTGCGTTCTTTAAGCCCTTCAACTTTCGAGGGTTTATTAACCTTGGGAGGTGTTGCGGATAAAGTCATGAGCGTGTGATCCCTTCTTTAATAAAAAACTTTTACGGGTTTAGCGTTGCGGCTGTGATCAACCTCAGTTCAACCCGATGGTTTTCAAACCCCAGTAATTCGGTCGGAATTATCGGTATTAAATTTGATCGTAACACGGGGCTAGTCACAATTGTCCCGTATTATGGCCGTAGTCGCTTGAGAGAGAATGATTATTTAATAGTTGCGGAGAAAACAACGATGCCAGATGCGCTAATGTACGATGAGGATACCTTTGTGGTCTTAGAAACTTATCAACCTGAACAGTTTATGACGGTTGCAGAACTCCTCGAAAAGCTCAAATCTGTCTTATCAGAATCTCAAGACGATTTACCCCACGATTTACAACGCTTTACGACCTTGGAGGAACAAGCGCAATATCTGATTGATACAAGTTGTGACCTTAACCTCAAACCGGGTCAATATTTACAGTGGTATGCGGTGAGGTTGGAGAAGTAAAACCGGGGTTGACTGTTGAGGTGTTGACCGTTAACCACCGTAGGGGCGGGGTGCCCCGCCCGTCCGTCAACTTTCTGCAATTAAAGCCACATCAATCTGTTCTTCTTGAGGTTGAGTGATTTCAACTTTCAGACCAGGGCCAAAGAACTTAGCGATTTTCTCTTGTTTATTTTGCCAAGTGTCCAGGGATATCAAGGGGGAATAAAACTGTAAAATCAGGGTATAGGAACCATTAATGAGAGTTTCTCGAATCCCTTGGAGGACAGGACGTTCTTCTCGGTTGGGGCTGAGTCCCAGACGTTCTAAAGCATCGGATAAATGGGCTTCTTGACCATAGCGATAACGGGTGACATCTTTGCGGATTTGATTCTGAGTCTCTGTAGCTTGTTGCTCTCGTACTGCTAAAACCTCTGTTGATGTCGCTTGAGTCATCGGAATGGGTTTTAATTCTGCCGCTTTGAGGGCGAGTCCCCCCAATAATAGGGGAATACCATAGAAAAATCCAGCTAAATTTAAGGTTGCATTATCTGCAAAATAAGCTGCAAAACCCACTACGGTTAAAATTCCACCGACCACTAAACCCAGGGCGCCCAGAGAAGTTTGACGTAACATATTATAAATCACTCATTCGTCCGCGAAAATTCATTCTCTGATTTTAATGGTTTATTAGAGATAGAGAAAACCTATATTTTGATTTTCAACACTGGCTTCTGGAAACAAAGCAGGGTTCGGATATACCGTGTTATCGGATGTTCAACATGACAACTAACGACGAAGATCAATCGACGGCTAGTATTAAACGTACACTACTCGAGCAGATTAACACCCTCAAGCGCGAAGATGAACGGCTTTATAACATCTTAGCAATTGATGTCTGGGCGTTAGCGAAAACGATGGATGAGTTTCAACCGGGCTTTTGGAGTGCATTTATGAAAAATCGCGAAAAAGCTTTAAAACGGTTTCTGGCAGAATCAGCTAAAAATAAACCCGATACTGATACTAAACGTCCCCCTTTTTTACGCTAGTTTTGTGTTAAATTGAATAATGGATTAATTCATAACAATGAGAATTTTATTAGTCGAAGATGATGAACGAATTACAAAAGCTTTAGCGGAAGCTTTCATGGATCATCATTATGTTGTAGATGTGGTTCATGATGGTCAAATGGGGTGGGAGTTTGTAGAATCGGCTGTCTATGATGTGATTATCTTAGATGTGATGTTACCTCGACTTAATGGAATTCAGTTTTGTCAACGATTACGGCAAAGAGGGAATACTACACCTGTATTGATGCTAACGGCAAAAGATACCAGTGCGGATAAGGTTTTAGGGTTAGATGTGGGGGCTGATGATTATGTGATTAAACCCTTTGATTTACAAGAGTTATTAGCTAGGGTTCGAGCGTTATTAAGGCGAGGAAATTCTACCTTACCTCCGGTTTTAGAATGGAGAAACCTTCGCTTAGATCCGAATCATTGTGAAGTTACATATTGTGGAGAAATTTTATCTTTAACCCCTAAAGAATATAGCTTATTAGAGTTGTTTTTGAGAAACCCTGGACGAGTGCTTTCCCGTGAAATGATTTTAGAAAACCTTTGGTCTTTTGAAGATGTTCCGGGGGATGATACGGTCAAAACTCATATCAAAAGATTAAGACAAAAACTTAAAATAGTTGGTGCATCCTCAACATTTATTGAAACAGTTTATGGCTTGGGATATCGGCTCAACACGCAACGCAATTAATCCTCAATTTAGATCGTTAAGTTGGCGGTTATTGCTGTCCTATTTAGGCGTAATGATGGCAATTTCAGGAATATCAATGATTGCTGTCTATGAATTCTTTGCTTTTAGTTTATATCAACAATTAGATCGTCAACTCTTAACATTAGCAGATGCGGCTGCACATAGTTTAGCTGAAATTAAAGAAGAGAAAAAAGACCTAAAAATTCCTAATTCTCTACGATTAGATAATGATGGAGATCTCGATCTTCCTTGGCAAAATATTCAGCAACCCAGTCAAGGAATTGAATGGTTTGATCAGAATAAAAAACTGATTGCTAAAGCAGGAAAAGTTTTTCCTCCTGTTGATTTATCCCATTCTCATTGGACTTATATCCTGAATCATCAAAGAATTCGTACCTTAACTTTACAGGTTAAAAAAGAACCTCAAGAACCAGAAATGATTATCGGTTATATCCGAATTAGTGAATCTACAGAAGCGGTAGAAATTGTCTTAACGCAATTAAGATTAGGGATGATGTTAGGGGGAATTTTGGTATCAGGATTAACGGCTTTTGGAGGAATGTGGTTAACCAAACAATCTTTAAAACCGATTGAACAAAGCTTTGAAAAACTCAAACAATTTACCGCCGATGCGTCCCATGAATTGAGAAATCCTTTAGCAGGAATTAGAACTTGTGTTGAAGTCATGCAAAGTCATCCAGAACGAATTCATCCTGCTGACAGTGATAAATTAAACGCGATCGCCAGTGCTATTAACCAAATGACAAGCTTAGTGGAAGATTTATTACTCCTAGCACGCACGGATCAAGATTGTATTTATTTTAATAAAAATTGCGTCATTGTTCCCCTTGATGAATTGTTAGAAGATTTAGTAGAATTTCTCTTACCTCAAGCTGAACAAAAAAAAGTTCAGTTAATCTTAGATATTCAGTCTGAAGTTAAATTAAAAGGAGATGGAAATCAGCTTTGGCGATTATTTTTAAACTTAATAGAAAATGCAATTTATTATACGGATAGCGGGGGCAAAATTAGAGTCTCTTTAGAAGAGGGAGAAAAATGGATTTGGGTGAAAATTAAAGATACTGGAATTGGGATTTCTTCTGAACAATTACCCTTGATTTTTGATCGGCTATGGCGTGCAGATCAAGCTCGAACTCGACGAGAAGGCGGATCAGGTTTAGGATTAGCGATCGCTAAAACTTTAGCTCAACATCATCAAGGAGAAATTACCGTTACCAGTGAATTAGGAAAAGGTAGCTGTTTCGTTGTGCGTTTTCCGAGTCTACCCAACGCTTAAAACGTCATTGCAAAGGCTAGGGAGAATTCATGCTTCACCGTTTAGCTTTCGCTAGATTATGACATTATCCCCAAATAAAAGGTTGTTTTGGCATTCGTCACCAGTTTGTCACTTTTGAGGTTTATATTAAAACTGAGGGTTAAGATGTTCGTATTTCTGATTTTATAGCAAAAATTATTTTTTTTCATCTATTTACCCTTAAAAACATAAAATATATTTTTTACTGATCATGAGTGAGGTTAATCAAACATGAAAAATCTTGAATTTCGGAAATTTCATCGTAAAATTGCACCGATTGTATTTCTTCCTTTATTGTTAACAGCCTTTACTGGAATGTTCTATCGTTTGGGAAGAAATTGGATAGGAATATCAAAAGATAAAGCCGAAATCTTGATATGGATTCATCAAGGAGAATTTTTAGGAAAACCTTTAGTTCCCATCTATGTCTTATTAGTAGGTTTTGGACTAATTACCATGATAGTTACCGGATTAACTATGGTTCGACTCGCTCAAAAAAAACGTAAAAATTTATCTCAAAATTCTGGTTTAAATGCTAGAAAAATCCATCAAATTTTAGCACCCATTGCCTTTTTACCTTTATTTTTAAGTGCCTCAACTGGGATTCTATATCGACTCGGAAATAGTTGGTTTCATATTCCCCGTGAATTTTCTCAGCTTTTATTAAGAATTCATCAAGCTTCTTATTTAGGTTCCTTTGGAAAAACCATT
>NZ_JBJUDF010000111.1:0-20995 GCF_046067725.1 Planktothrix sp. | reverse complement strand
GGCGGCTTGTGTGGCAGATTTGAATCAGAGAATAGAACATTGGAAATAGATTTTTGTATAC
Source organism: Planktothrix sp. (assembly GCF_046067725.1). Taxonomy (NCBI): domain Bacteria; kingdom Bacillati; phylum Cyanobacteriota; class Cyanophyceae; order Oscillatoriales; family Microcoleaceae; genus Planktothrix; species Planktothrix sp. The sequence goes on along the minus strand of NZ_JBJUDF010000111.1, from coordinate 20,934 downwards.
AGAGCGGATGTGATCCTCTGTTGACAACAGTTAAGTTTGCTATACTAGAAGAGTCCTCATTTTAGGAGAAAGCCTCATGTTAGCTAATGCGAAAACACAGGAGGTTCAAGATGACTGATCCTGTATTTGATTCAAATTTTACTATTTATCCAGTATGCAGAAATTCACCTTTCTGCGGAACAATCGAGTTGTCGCTGATAGCACAACTATTGTCGCTGATAGCGCAACAAAGCGCCAAAATTGATACCCTGACAGCCAAAGTCCATACACTGGAGGGACTTCAGGCTAACATTGAAAAGATTCAAAAAAATGTTCAGGGTTTACGGGAGGCTGTTCAGCATCTTGAAATCAAGGATGATGAGAGAGAACGTTGGAAAGATGAAAATAAGGCATTACGCCACAGAATTGATTGGGAATCTGATGATAATCTTTCTGTGGAAGATGTCTTGAACTCCCGTGAATTTTACGAATAATCAACCCTAATGTACCCTTTGTTACCTTAGTTAGGGTATCAAGGGGTGCAGACTTGTAAATGTAGCTTGACTTACATCAAGAGTTAAGTTAGTCTGATGATATAATTGGACTCTAATCTATTAATATCGGTATTCAGAATATAGTGAATGCTTCTTTACTTCCCCGCAAGGGGATCGAAGCAAATTATCCTGACATACTGGATAGATAGTCAAATTATTTTCTATCTACTTTTCCCCGCAAGGGGACGTTATCTAGGGTAGTGATTGGTTATGGCGCTTTAGCGCAACTATAAACTTAATCTACTTTAATCCTTGACGGGCTAATTTTGCATAGGTTTTTACCGTTTCATAGGGCATTTCTAAATCCTCTGCAATGTCTTTTAAAGATTCTCCAAACTCATAACGAGCTAAAATTGTGGCACGGGTTTCACAAATATCAATTGCTCTAGTTCCTCCCGTTCGTTTTTGCCCTTGCATTAACTTTTCAGTAATTTGTTCAATGCGTTGCGCTAATAATAATTCTACGGTTGTTAACGTAACTAACCCTTCTCCTCGATGCCAACCTGTTTGGGTTTGACCTAAACCAAAGGTGGTTTTATGTCCGGTTCCACAATAGGGCGCCAATTCACCTAATGTAAAAAATAATTGCACAAATTCCGGTTGATTATAAGCATTTTCTGTTAATCCATATTCAATAGCTCCTGTAAACCCCGTCACAGACCCTTTTTTTCCTGCAACGACTTTCACAGATTCTAATTGATGACGCAGAATAATCACATTTTCATCCACCCAATTGAGAAAAGCATCCTGTTCAAATTGACGACCGGAAAAATCATTCCACCGTCGCAAATAACTGTGAAAAACATTAAACGGTAAAGGTAAAGGAAAATGATGACCTTTGCGGCGAAAACTGGTGGGACTGAAGAAACTTAAGGATAAAGTTTTAGAAGGTGAAGTTTCAAATAATTGTTGATAAGTTGTGGGAGGATAAGCGAAACTAATCGACTTAATATTAAAGGTGTTTTGGCGGAGATTAATTTCAGTAGGGGGATTTTTTAGCCAATCTCTCAACCAATCTACAACAGGTTTAGACAGTAGCGTTAACATCCATTGATAGGGTTGATTGGCATGAATTTGTAACTGTTTTCCTGCCGTTTCCATTTTCCCATTTAACCCCGATAAAGTAAAGGGTTTTTCTGACTGTCCATCATGGAGATATTCAGAAAGTTGGGGGTCAATTTGGCGAACTTGATCTAAAAACCAGGCATGAAGTCCGATACTATATTGAGGAAATAAGGTGGCATCTTTTGGGGAACTTAAATCAAAAGCAAGGGCAACCAATTCTATAGATTGGGGTAAACTTAAACTCGATGAACGGGATTTTTTGGCAGTGCGAGAGGACATAGACGGATTGCAAAATTGAAAGTTCAGGAAAATATCAGAACACAACAGCCAATTTCAATCAAGTTTTAACCCTACCACAAATCGATGATTGACTACAAATGACAATTCTAATAGAACTGTCCCAACATCTTAATCGTTACCGATAATGCAGCCGATTTTTTAACTAGAATTAATCCAGACTAGAATCTTAGAAACCGGGTTTTTTTATGTTAATTATGATTAATCAAGAACACTTCAAAAACCCAGTTTCTGGAACTAGAATTTAGTTTTATTGAACAAACTGAGGCATAATTTCAGCCGCCGTAAATAAACCATGAATACCGCGATGATGCAGTTGAATTCCGGCTTTTAAATATCCAAATGCTGGGCCACAAACGTTAGCCGCCATGCTGGTTTCATCCCCTAACGTAAAGGTATGAGTAGAAATTTTCCCTTCAAATGTCCGACCTGTAACTTGAACATTTGTACTTAAGGGTTTTTTCGGGTTGCGAGTATCAACAATTCCACCAACTGTCACGCGATCGCGTGAACAAATTCCCGCCAATTCTAACATAATATCATCGGCGTGTTCCATATTTTCTAAAGTTAATAACCCATTGGTTTGATCTAATAAAGCTTCCACTTCCCCATCGCTCATGGCTCTGGCTTGTTCAATGGTATAACCGGGTAAATGACCAATATCTTCTCGAATGGTGGCGCGATAAGCTTCCCAATTAGCAATTCCGACTCCAAAAGTAATTTTAACGCTGTGAATTTCTGTATAACTTTGGGCGGCTACAACTGCTGCTGCAGTTAATAATCCCGGTGTCGCACCACAACCGGTCATGTAAGTAATTCCCGCCGATTGTAACTCTTCTTTTAAATCTAATAATAATTCAACAGCACTGGTGCGTTTAATTGCATCGACTAACACCCCTTTCCACCCCAAGCGAATAAAGGTTTTAGCCACACTCGCCATAAAATCATTCGGTAAATTGGGCAAAGCCAGAAAATAGCCATCAACGTCGCGGGCTGCTTTTACCAACTCTTCGATACTTTGATGACTGAGAACACCATTCGGCTCTAAATACCCGACCGACCCTTGAGATTGATAAACTTCAATACAGCGATTCGGATTCAGCCCCTGGGCATCATAAGCATATCCTTTTTGATCCGCCACTGCCACCCACTGCATTTGCTGTTTTGCAGCTAAAACCCGTGTTGCAGCTTGTCCTAAACCGCCAAACCCCAAAATTCCAACCCGAATCGGAGATAAACTTGAATTAACCATTACTGGACTCATGACATCTGATTAAATTGAGACAATCTTTTATTATCTCAGGATTCTGGGTCATCCCAATCAATAATCCCCATGTCCTTGTCAGAAAGAAGGCTGGGGGGTTAGGTTATTCTACGCGCAGTGGAAAACAACGGTTAATCACGGCGACCTTTGAATCGTGCTGATGAATTTCCGGTTTGAGTTTGGGTTGTACTCACTAACTCATCAGCAGTAGTGGAGTCAAGACGACTTTGGGGTTGTTCAGTGGGGGGAGGTTTCCGTTTCCCCATAGCACTCTAATTAAAATATTTTTTTAAGTTCTTTAGTTTGGTTAAAAACAAGCTCAATCAAGCAAGAGTTGTTTTCTCATCGGGTAGAAATCGAGTTAAACTTTGTTCAACTCCCCCGACTCGCCATCCGACTTGAATTCCTAGCAAATAAGGGGGAACAGTATTTTGATTCAAATCTAAAGCCAATGCCATTTTAACTTCTTGAATGGGAATTTGAGAGGCATCATATAGCACTTGATTACATTCTCTTCCCACTTGATATCCTTGAATAAATTCTTTATTAATATCAAGATTTTGACTCGCACATTGGATTGTATAAAAATCTAAAAAATTGATAATTGTGATTGTCAGAAATAAAATTTTTAAGGTAGCCACCCAATACAGCATTCTCAAACGGTAAATTAATAGAAAATTTTATTTGTCTAGCGTTCTCATCTATCCTTTATAATTAAGATTGATTCTGAACTGAGAAAACTCTCAAATCCAGGTTCTATTATGATCGTTTTTACACAATCTCATCCAGCCAATGACCATCAATTTGTGCAAGTGAACCTGCCTCTAACAGCCGAACAACGCACGAAAACTCGTCAATACATTGAAACCATAGACGGTGAAACGTACTATCTTCATCTACCTAGAGGAATAGTTTTGAAACCAGGGGATTTATTAACCTGCGATACTCAAGAGTGTTGGGCGAAAGTTATTGCTAAACCGGAAGCGATTATTACGGTGATGGCAAACCATTCTCTTGATTTATTAAAAGCGGCTTATCACTTAGGAAATCGTCATGTTCCTTTAGAAATTACCTCAGATTATTTACGATTTTCTCCCGATCCGATATTATGTTCAATGTTGGTACAAATGGGATTAAAAATTCAAGAAGAAATAACCCCGTTTTATCCTGAACGGGGAGCTTATGGACATCATCACTCATGATTTTAAATTTATTACAACTGTCTAGTCCGGCTTTACCGTTAGGAGCTTATAGTTATTCTGAGGGATTAGAAACCTTAGTAGAAACTCAAATTATTACCGATAGTCAAACTTTATTACAATGGCTGATTCAAGACTTAAAGTTTGGGGCAATTCGCTTAGAATCTGCGATCATGGTTCGAGCTTATCGCTGTGTGATGGAATCCGATTTTAATCAGTTTATCTATTGGAATCAATGGTCAACGGCGGCTAAAGAAACAGCAGAACTTCGCCAACAAAGTTGGCAAATGGGAAATACCTTAATGCAGCTTCTCGTTCATTTAGAAACGGTGAAAACAAGCGAAAATTTACATCAAGAATTACCGCCTCTTCAAGATTGGTTTAAACAAGTTGGAAAACCTTGTAATTATGCCATCGCTTTTGGACTCGGTGCCGCTTATTGGAATTTAGATCTCAACTCTGCTTTACTAGGATATCTCTATAGTTGGGCGAATAATTTAATTAATGCTGGAGTCAAATTAATCCCCTTGGGTCAAACGATGGGTCAAACTTTATTATTACAATTACATTCCCCTATTGAATTAGCAACCACAGCTATTTTAGAATTAAAAGATGATGAGTTAGTCAGTTGTAATTGGGGGTTGGCTTTAGCGAGTATGGCTCATGAAACTCAATATACCCGATTATTTAGAAGTTAATAATTAGAAGTCATCCTTGATGGGTTTCTTTGTCTCGATTATGGTACAATATTAATCGTAATTTTTGCCTTAATTTTATGTCTGGTTTGCGCGTTGGAATTGCTGGGCCTGTGGGTTCGGGAAAAACAGCTTTAGTGGATGCTTTATGTAAGGAAATGCGAACAACCTACCAATTAGCGGTGGTCACGAATGATATTTATACTCAAGAAGATGCTCAATTTTTAGTTCGTTCTCAAGCCTTAGAAAGCGATCGCATTTTAGGTGTAGAAACCGGAGGTTGTCCCCATACGGCTATCCGAGAAGATGCTTCTTTAAATTTAGCAGCTATTGAACAATTAGAAAGTCAATTTAACCATTTAGATTTGTTATTTGTTGAAAGTGGAGGCGATAATTTAGCGGCGACCTTTAGCCCGGAATTAGTAGATATTACAATTTATGTGATTGATGTCGCAGCCGGAGATAAAATTCCCCGAAAAGGTGGGCCAGGAATCACAAAATCTGATTTATTAGTGATTAATAAAATTGATTTAGCTTTCTTCGTTGGTGCTGACTTAAAGATTATGGAACGAGATGCAAAAAAAATGCGAGGCAATAAACCCTTTGTCTTTACTAATTTAAAAACAAAACAAGGGTTAGATGCTATTATTCAATATATTCAATCTCATTTAACCTATTCCTAATTTTGGGTAAAATTAATATTATGATGGATATAAATCCTGTGGAATCTCAAGTAATAGAAAAAATTTTTTCGGGTTGGCAAGGAATTTTGGAGTTAGACTATCAAAAAATTGGCAATACAACCCAATTAGTTAAAGCTTATAGTCAAGCTCCGTTAAAAATTCAGCGTTCCTTTTATCCTGAAGGTCAAGGCATCTGTCATAGTATTATTTTACATACGGCTGGCGGTGTTGTGGGGGGCGATCGCTTATGCCAAACTATTCATTTACAACCTGAAACTAAAGTTTTATTAACTACTCCTGCCGCTAGTAAAATTTATCGGAGTCAAGGAGAAATAGCCTATAATTATATTAACATAGAATTGCAAAAAAACACCTATTTAGAATTTATTCCTCGTGAAAGTATTATTTTTAATGGAGCTAAAATCAGTCAAAATCTGCGGGTTAATTTAGCTGAATCTGCCTGTTATTTAGGGTGGGAAATTACACGATTTGGGCGAACAGCAAGGGGAGAAACCTTTACCAAAGGTGAGTGGAAATCCTGCACTGAAATCTGGCAAAATCAGCGTCCAATTTGGATTGATCGACAAGGATTTACAGCCTCTGAAGAATTATTAAATAGTCCTCATGGTTTAGGAGGAAAACCTGTCATCGCCACTTTAGTTTGGGTGGGACAATCGGTTTCTGAAGATGCAGTTCAACAGATCCGACAATTGTGGGAACAGCGAGAAACTTCGAGTCAAGCTGGAGTCACTCAATTAATATCAGGATTACTCTGTCGCTATCGCGGAAACTCTACCCAAGAAGTGATAGACTGGTTTACAGAAGTTTGGCGGTTCCTCCGTCAAAATTATATCGGACAATTGGGTGCTAAACCTCGTGTTTGGCAACTTTAATTCATCTGTTAAAATTCCCCTAGGATTATTTATGCAATTATCTCCCCAAGAAAAAGATAAACTTTTAATTTTTACTGCCGCTTTATTAGCTGAAAGACGTAAAGATAAAGGATTAAAATTAAATTATCCTGAATCTGTAGCCTATATTACAGCCGCAATTTTAGAAGGTGCTAGGGAAGGCAGAACCGTTGCTGAATTAATGAGTTATGGAAAAACAATTTTAAAGCGGGAAGATGTGATGGAAGGAATTCCTGAAATGATTCATGAAGTTCAGGTTGAAGCCACATTTCCCGATGGTACAAAATTAGTAACCGTTCATGATCCCATTGGTTAATCGTTCAGAGTGAAATGGTGCGTTAGCGTCATAATTCGCCCGCACCCGATGATGATTTATTGGTGGTTCAGGTTAGGGTTTTGAGAAGGAATAGCACCTGTTTTCACATCTAAATTAAAGGGTTGACCTTGACGTTTAATTTCCATTTTTAATGAACTTCCGACGCTGACGTTTTCAACCGCTTGTTGAACTTCATCCGCTTTCGTAACGGGTTTATTTTCCACTTGAACAATCACATCTCCAGCCCGTAATCCTGATTGATGCGCAGGAGAATTCGGCATAACTCGGACAATTAATATTCCTTGATCTTCATTGACACTAATTGGACTATTCGGATCTTGATTTAAACTTTCTTTGACTTCAGGAGAAAGGGTAACCATTGAAATTCCTAAATAGGGGTGTTGTACTTTTCCAGTCGTGGAAATTTGCTCCGCAATGTGTTGAACTTGGTTAATCGGAATCGCAAATCCTAACCCTTGGGCGCCTTGAATAATAGCCGTATTCATCCCAATCACTTCACCGTTTTGATTCAGTAACGGCCCCCCAGAATTCCCTGGATTAATGGCAGCATCGGTTTGAATAAAACTAACTCGTTTATCAGGAATTCCAACTTGACTTCCTGAACGACCGGTGGCGCTAACAATGCCAACGGTTACAGTATTATCTAATCCTAACGGGTTGCCAATAGCGATCGCTAATTCTCCGGGTTGTAATGCTTCAGAATTTCCGACTTTAACTGTAGGTAAATTATTCGCTTCAATTTTAACAACGGCAACATCCGTAACGGGATCAGTTCCGATTACTTTTCCTTCAAATTGACGACCATCTTTTAACACAACTGAAACCTTAGTTGCGCCATCGACAACGTGAGCATTCGTAATAATTTGACCGTTAGAATTGACAATAAATCCTGACCCTGAACCTCTAACAATTTCCTGTTGAGGAGCATTGGGCATTTGAGAACCAAAAAACCGTTGAAAAAACGGATCATTAAACGCTTCAGGAACCTGACTTTCTACGGTTTTTGTCGCATTAATTCGCACCACGGCTGGCCCAACTTGCTCAACGACAGAACTAACTAGATTCGGGTCAGCAATGGTTCCAGAGGTTGCACTAACGGGAGAGGGAATGGGAGTTGGGGCGACTGTCGGAGCGGCTTGTGGGGTGGGGGTTTGAGAGCGTTGTTGCAGGTAAGGAGCGAGGGACATCCCCGCCATTCCTAAGCCAACGCCTAACGCGACTAAAGATAAAGAGGTTAAAGATTGTGTCCGAGGGCGTTGGGGAGTGGGGTGAGATGAATTTGTCCACTCTAAACGACGGGACTCTAAAGAATTAACAGAATCAAAATCAGATTTCATATTTAATACCTCTTCTATAAGGGTTTCAGGGTTGGGACTGATTAAAGCCTGCCCTGATATTTCTTAAGATATAAGATGAATATGACATCCTTGTGGCAGAGATATGACGTTTACATGAAAACGCTAGAACGCCCTATAGAGCTAGGGAATAGGGAACATTGCCTATTAGATCTCTCCAAAAAACATCGTAGAGACGAGCCATGGCGCGTCTCTACAAGAGTTATAGGCGACGCACCTTTAATTACCTATAGCAATCCTATTTGATTTACCGTAGGGGCAATTCATGAATTGCCCCTACGGTAAGGGTTTGAGTCATAGAGGTGATTACAAGCGATTTAGACTTGCTATATTACCTGTTCCCTGTTCCCTATCCCTTAACGAACGTCGATTTTAGCTAAATTTGTATTGCGATAATAATGGGCTAAAATTTGTTGATAATTGTATCCGGCACGAGCTAAATTATAAGCCCCCCATTGACTTAAGCCAACGCCGTGACCAAACCCACGACCCGTGACTTGAAAACTCGTAGTTCCGCTTTTACGATTAACTTGAAACCGGGTGCTCCGCAGTCCTAATGCGGCGGCAATATCTTCTCCACTGATAACTCGTACTCCTTTATCCCCGACCACTTTCATCGTTAAAATACTACCATAAGCTGAAGTGCGTTGAGGCGTCATGGCTGTAATATTCCCGACGCCAGAAATCCGTTTACTTAAATCCGCTTGTGAAAAGGTTTTTGTCCATTCAAACACCGGAGTTCCTTGGTCAAAATCTGGCACCCCCCGTAAATAAGGTAAGGGTTCATTCCAAACATCCTCAACGTTTTCTGTATGTCCTCCAGAGGAAGAATGAAACGCGGCTAAAATCGCTTGACCGTTATAAATTAACACTTGTCCGCGAGTGGCGCTCACCGCCGACCGGGTTCCTGCGGACTCGGTAATTAATCCTTTATACACTTGCCAATTTTGATCATCTCCGACATCAAAAATTCCATTGCTGCGTTGACGTTTATAGAGGGCGTAGGTTCGTGCCGCCACCGCCTGTGATTTGAGGGCTTCCTGGGGCCAGCCGCCATCCATTTCAGCCCCTAAAACGCTGTAGAGATATTCTTCTAAATCCACATAATTAATTGCGGTTAAACCGCCATTGCGAGGAACTAATAACACTCGTCCTCGATACCAAGCGTTACCAATCCAAACGTTACCATTTTGACTGGGATCAATCCAAAGTTGACTTCCTTGCCAATTTCCCAGGGCGACTTTTCCTGATTTGGCTTGGGCGACACCACCTCCCATGGCGGCTAATTCCCCTAGGGGTTGGCCACTACCATCACGGACAACCGCCTTGGTGGTAGACCCAACTTTAATTTGATTCACTCCATCTTCGATAGCTACCCGTAACAACAGTTGAGCTTGGGCTGGGGCTACCATGCAAAACCAAATCAGTAGCGTTATCCACCCATAACGCTTGAATTGTTGTAGGGAATTGGATAAGGAAATTAAAGGTTTCCAGGGTTGAGGAACAGAACAAACCATTGTCGTGATCAGATCCAGCAAAATTAATTTATCACAAGTGATCTCAAAGTTGGATCTCAATGATGATCAAATTTCAGGTTTTAAATCTCGTTCCATTAAGGCTTCGACCGCTTTTTGGGGGGTAATTTGATGATTTAAAAGTTGATAAACTTGCCAAGAAATCGGGGTAGGAATTTGTTCTCGATGGGCAATTTCAATTAAAACATTGGTTGTATTGACTCCTTCGGCGGTTGTTCCTAATTCGGTTAAGATTTGTTCTAAAGGTTTCCCTTCCGCTAATCCATAACCGACTCGATAATTACGGCTTAAGGAACTATTACAAGTTGTTAGCATATCTCCTAAACCGGATAACCCAAAAAACGTTTCTGTTTTTCCGCCTAAATGGGTTCCAATTCTAATCATTTCTGTTAAAGCACGGGTGAGTAAGGCTGATTTGGCATTGGTTCCTAATTTTAATCCATCGCAAACTCCCGCCGCGATCGCAATCACGTTTTTTAAGGTTCCTCCTAATTCGGTTCCCATCGGATCGGAACTGGTATACACTCGAAATCGATTAGAAGCAAACACCCGTTGTACAATTTTTGCGGCTTCTAAATCCGTACTGGCAACCACCGTTGCGGCGGGTAAACCTTGTACAATTTCGGCGGATAAATTCGGCCCGGATAAAACTACAATGGGATGCTGAGGAAACAACATTCCCCACAGTTGAGACGGGGTGTGGGTACTATCAGGATCTAACCCTTTTGTAGCGGTGACAATGGGAATTTTGGGCGGTAATGTTAGGCTTTGAAGCTGTTGGGCGGTGGGGGCGACTCCTCTCATGGAAATTGCAGATACGATGACATCAACTCCATGAATACTGTCTTCTAAGGAGTTGCCTAAACGCCGTGACCAGAGGTTCACCTGATGCCCATTATAACGGGCGAGTTGAGCTAAGGCTGAACCCCAAACGCCCGCGCCTAAAATGGTTAATTTTAACGGCGGATCAGAAACAGAAGCATCAGACAAGGGGGTAGAATCTTGGGTCATATTGAGTTAGGAAATCGCAAATCAGGGTTAAACGGTCAAGTGACGGTTTCCCATCCCTACCTTGACCGAGCAATATTCTAAAATGATATATAGAATCTATCCAAACCCAGAGCAGCCCGGTCTGGCAATGAGGATTTTCAGAATTCAGCATTCTACTGTTAGCTGCTGATATCTGACTCTTGCTAGAATCGCAGATTCTTTTGCTCATCAACCCGCACCCACATTTGTCATGTTAATTAGCCCAAAAGAGGAAACTGCACAACGCAATGGTGAGGTTAAACATCCCGTTCAATTTTCAGAAGTTCCCCGACGGCGATGGAAACCTTGGATGATCGCAGTCTTAGCCACAGGGTTATTAACCCTTCCGGCAATATTGCATTTTGCTAGGAATCGTACCCAAGTTAATCCAGAAGCGATCACGGCTCTAACGGTTCCTGTGGAGGCGAAAGATTTAACGGTTAAAATTACCGCCAGTGGGGTCGTACAACCGGTTCGTCGGGTTAATCTCAGTCCCAAAACCCAAGGGCGGTTAGCCGAATTATATGTGGAACAAGGGGATTTCGTCCAAGCCGGAGAAATTGTCGCCCGCATGGAAAGTGGAGACATCCAAGCTCAACTGATGCAAGCTGAAGCTCGTTTAGACCGAGCTCAAGCCAATTTAGAAAAGTTACAAACGGGAAGCCGACCGGAGGCCATTGACCAAGCGCGAGCACGATTAAATCAGGTGAAAGCCAATTTAGCCCAACTGCAAGCGGGAAGTCGTCCTGAAGAAATTGCTCAAGCTCAAGCTCGCTTAAGAGAAGCTCAAGCTCGGCTAAAAGATGCTCAATCGGGAAGTGTGACTGATGAAATTGAACAAGCTCAAGCTCGAATTGAGGCAAATCAAGCAGAATTAAATTTAGCTTCAGAACGGGTACGACGGTATCAAGGATTAAAAACTGAAGGAGCAATTTCTCAAGACCGATTAGATGAATATTTGCGGGATCAACGACGATTACAAGCGTTACAAAATGAAGTTGAAAAACGTTTAGAACAATTACGTCAAAGTCAGCGATCGCAAATTCAACAACTCCAAGCTAATGTTGAACAAGAACGCCAAGCTTTAACTCAATTAGAAAATGGTACTCGTTCTGAAGAAATTACTCGCGCCGAAGCGGAAGTGGCGGAAGCTGAAAGTCAATTAAACGAGTTATTAAATGGCACTCGTTCTGAAGAAATTGCCACCGCAAAAGCAGAAGTGGATGAAGCCGCAGGACAAGTCAAATTTTATCAAGTTCAACTCGAAGATACAAAAGTTCGCGCTCCGTTTTCAGGAATTATTACTCAACGTTATGCGGTTGAAGGCGCCTTTGTCACTCCAGCAACTTCGGCTTCTGATGCCACTTCTGCCACTTCTACTTCAATCGTTGCCTTAGCGAAAGATTTAGAAGTATTAGCCAAAATTCCAGAGGCGGATATTGCTCAAATTAAACCGAATCAACCGGTTGAAATTATTGCTGATTCCTATCCTGATCAAGTGTTTAAAGGTCGCGTTAATCTGATTGCACCGGAAGCGGTAAAAGAACGGGATGTGACTTTATTTCAAGCCCGAATTGTGATCGAAACTGGCAAAGATCAACTTCAGTCAGGAATGAATGTGGATTTACGGTTTATTGGGGAAAAATTGAAACAAGCATTAGTCGTTCCCACCGTTGCAATTGTTACCAATAAAGGTCAATCAGGGGTTTTACTCCCTGATGAAAACAATAAACCCGAATTTCACCCGGTTACAATTGGTTCCCAAATGGGAAATCAAATTCAAGTGTTAAAAGGTTTACAACCCGGAGAACGAGTGTTTATCGAGTTACCTAAAGGACAAAAATTAGAGGATATTTTTAAAGACAAAATCGATAATCCTTAATCGTTGCTTCTAGGGTTCACGATAACGTTAACTGAGCAAAATTATCAATCTGATCCGTTGCACTAAATCGTTCAAAGTAACGGCGCACTGGGAGTGGAAACACTTCAAAGTTAAATTGAGCATCTCCATCGGCAATATCTGCCCAAAAATAACGCAGATGGGGAGCTAATTGCTCTGCTTCTTGAACGGTTAATTTTAAAGGCGGATTGGTTAACAATTTCATCATAAACGGAAAGGATCGCTCCCCCATCCATTCTCTTGATTTTAACGGTAAATCCGGCCAATCTTCAACGGCGGTAATTCGATGAGATTCAATTTTTAAGACGGGTTTTCCTTGGGAATTAGTATTAACATGAATAACTCGGTAAGGATGGGGATAACTCACTAATGATCCGGTGGTAATATCATAAATTCCTTGCCATTGAGCAATATCTTGGACGTGCAAATGTCCGGTAAATACTAACTGCACCCCAGCTTGTTTTAACAAATTCAAAAATCGAGGGGCATTTTCTAACATATATCGTCGTCCCAAGGGATTTGTCGCCTGTCCGGGTAAATGTTCAATCACATTATGATGAATCATGACGAAAACCAATTGATTTTTAACTTGGGATAACACTTGTTCTAACCACTGTAACTGTTCTTCTCGTAAACAGCCAATTTGGTTGCCATTTTCATCAAAATGATTAGAATTTAATCCGATTAATTGTAAACCGGGTAAAACTTCCAAAGTATAATCTAAACCTTGATGGTTTAGATATCCAAAATAACGATAATATTGAGGAAATTCATCAAAACTGATTAAATGATTCTGGCTTTTTAAAACAGGAATATCATGATTCCCTGGAATTACATAAACCGGATAGGGAAGTTGACTTAATCGTTGACTTAACCATTGATGATTGTCTCGTTCTCCATGTTGGGTTAAGTCTCCGGGTAAAAGGAGGAAATCTAAATCTAACTTTTCTAAATGGTTGAAGACCAGTTCTAACGCTGGAATACTCACTTCCACTAAATGAAAGCGACTGGGATGATCCCAAATAGTTTGGGGTAGAGCAATATGCAAATCACTAACAATGGCGAATTTAAAACTTAAGTTCATAAAAAAATTAGGAAAAGGGGAATAAAAAAACATTGTTTAACCCGATTATTCATCAGGTTAAATATAATGTAACCCAGATTCGTGTGTTGAATTGATTGGATTTTATAAGTCGGGTTTGATATCTTTCTTAAAAAAATATAGCGAAATTAACAGGCTTTTTAAAACTATATTAATAAATTTAACATTAATTTTACATTCCTTAATATATAGATCTCTAATTCAGTGAATGATTCAGGTTAATAATTTTCTCTATAAAAATAAAATATAAACCGATCTGAACCTTTGAAAAAACGGTTCATCTTTAACAGCAATTTGTATGTTTGAATACAGAAAAACAACGTTTTTATCAATACTGATCCGTATATATGCTTATTTGTTAACATAACGCTAAAAACAGTTGAATTTCTTTAAGAACTGTAATACAATCTTTAAATAATTGTTAAATATCTTTAGCAGTATCTCGATGCACAAGGACTATTACGGCTTATTAATCTCCGCGCTCAGTGTCCGTCATCGCTGGAAGTGGCAAATTATTCTTCCTTATGGCGGGTATTTGACCTCCAACGAAGACTATTCATCCGCAGAAGATGCTCTTAGTGGTGGCAAATGTTGGGTGGAACGAGAGTCAACGTTTAATGCGATTAATAGTTGTCTAGCTCAGTTTTATAGTGCAGGTGTACTCAATCCTTCGGAATATAGCAGTTTAATGGATTCTTTACGGGGAATTACTCAACGTTGCTAATGGTGTTAACTTAAGATTCCAGTTATGAATTTGAGATTGCCAAGTTTCCCAACAGCAGGCAATTTCTTCAAGGGTCACGACCTCTAATCAATAGTTTAAATAACGTTTTAACGTCAGGGCGTGAGATTCTGGATAATCTGCACAACAATCGGAAATCATCTCTAATCCTTCTTGACGACAAAAGTTAAGAAGGCGATAAATATTGTTGGGAAATTTGGGAAATGCTTCTTGGAGTTGAGGTTCCCAAAAATCATTTTGAACATCAATTAAAAGCAGCGCAAAAAGTTGCCATTTTGAAAAAGTGTTAGAAATCATATTCAATCGTTGACAAGTTTTTGAGGTTCGGAAATTTAACTTGACCGTTTAATCTGTTCTCGTTCTATCGCTTCAAATAAAGCTTTAAAATTCCCTTCGCCAAACCCTTCAGCTTGTCGCAATTGACCTTGAACCTGACATATTTTCCGTTCAATAAACTCAAAGAAAAAGGTCGGTTGTTCAAAAATCGGCTGGGTAAAAATTTGTAAAAGCATCGCTTCCGGGGTTGATGTTTCCCAATCGACTAAAATCTGATAGCGTTTTAATTGTTCCCAATCCACAGATAAGGGTTGATGAAGCCAACGGTTTTGTAATTGTAAATAATATTCACCCGGAACGGTTAAAAAGGATAATCCTCTTTGTCTTAAATCCTGAACTTTTTGTACTAAATCGGAAGTTTTTAGAGCAATATGTTGAATACCAGAACCTCGATTTAAGTCTAAAAATTCTTGGATTTGAGAATTGGAGGATGCAGGTTCATTAATGGGAAACTGAACTTGACCTTGGGGATGAACTAACACTTGACTTTGTAATCCTGACCGTTCAGTTTGAATATTAAAACGTTGTTTAGCTTCAAACCCTAAATAATGATTATACCAAGAAATCGCCTTTTTTAGATCACCAGATTTTACATTTAAAACCACGTGATCAATCCCCAGTAAAGTAGAATGATCTTGAGGAAGCAGACGCGGAAAACCTGGAATCATTTTTCCAGAATGGGTTCCAATTTGTTCGATAAAGGTATGGCGTAATCCTTGCCATCCTTTTAAGGTTAACCATTTGATGGTTTCTCCTTGATCATGATAGAATTTTAAGGGAGAAATGACCTTAACCCCTTGTTGAATTAGGGGTTTAATCCTCAATTCTAAGTCTTGAACTTGAAACGCTACGTCCGCTACCCCTGACGGATGAACTTGTAAAAATCGAGCAACAGGACTTTCAGAAGTTAAGGGAGAAGATAATAGGAAATAAACCGAACCTTGATAAACAATTTCGGTTTGGGTGTGAACCTGATTCCAACTCCCAATTCCTTGAAATCCTAGATAATGAATAAACCAATCTCTTGTTCGTTGGGCATCTTGAACATAGAAATGGATATGATCAAACTCCATAATTCATCGTTCAATTAGCAAAATAATGATTCAGGTTATCAATTAAAAGAATAAATGGCTTTCCGGTTGAATATTAATTTCCATCGGAATCGCTTGAGGTTCAGCAGATAAAGCATATAAAATAGAATTAGCTGCGGTTTCAGCACTTAACATTTTAGATCGATCTACTTTTAAACTCACATTATCCCAAAAGGGAGTATCAACACCACCAAAATAAAATAAGGTGACTTTAATGCCATAGCGTCTGACTTCATCAGCGAAACATTTACTAAATCCCACTAATCCAAATTTAGACGCACAATAGGCGCCAGACATCGCCATTGAATGTTTACCTAAAATCCCAACAACATTACAAATATGTCCTGATTTTTGCTGTTTCATCAGATTAGCAGCCGCTTGACAAGTATACACCGAACCTTTTAAATTGAGATTTAACATAGCATCTAAATCAGCCGGTTCAATTTTATTCCACTGTTTTAAAATTCCGGCTCCCGCCGCATTAACTAAGATATCAATTTGACCGAAATAATCGACGGTTTTTTGCATTAAACTCTCGACTTGTTGGGGGTCGGTGATATCACAAGAAATCGGTAAAACCTCCGTTGTTTGTAACTCCGTCGCTAAAGTTGCCAATTTCGTGTGATTTCGGGCGGCTAAGACCAATTTAGTTTGAGTTTGGGCTAATTTTCGAGCAACGGTTGCTCCAATTCCTCCTGTCGCGCCTACAATGACAGCAACTTTGTGGTTCATTTTCTTTACATTTCTTAATAATTTCTTTTATAGTATAACAACGTTGAGAGTTAATCGTGAACCCACCTTGGGATCAAATCCATCAAGGTTAAAATCGTTTTATATTTAAGATTTTGTAATTCAGTCCTCTATTAACAGTTCTAGCCGTGTCCTTACAAAAATTATTTCAAATGAGCACGTCGGCGCCACCGCCACTTTATTGTACAAACCCAGCTTGTCCCCAACCCCGAAACCCTTTGGGACATGAAATCTGTGAAGCTTGTCAAACCCCTTTAACCTATCGGTATTTGTGGGCAACGGGTGCTGGGGTGACTCAAATTCAACCCGGTCAGTTAGTGGGAAATCGCTATTATGTCACCTTTCCCCAAGTGTGGTTAGATACAAAACCCGGAGCGCCTCCACTGTTACCCGATAGCCTCTCGGAGTCCATTTTATCCTATCTGTATTTACATCCTTATCGCTTGCATCTTCCGGGGGTGTTTGGGGTGTATTCCTTGGGAGTGCCCCCAGAAACAGCAGAAACTTTATTATTAGATAACATTCCCGTTGATCGTCGGGGTCAATTATTTCCGACCTTGGTGGAAGCTTGGCCCAAAACCAATCCGGTGCGTCAAGTGTATTGGTTATGGCAAATGTTGCAATTATGGGTTCCCCTCACCGAACAAGGCGCCGCCTATAGTTTATTAGTCAAAGAGAATTTACGGGTAGATGGATGGCGGGTGCGGTTGCGAGAACTGCATCAAGGTAAAATTCAACCCACCCAACGAGATTTAGCGGAATCTTGGACAGCATTGATTGAAACGGCACATCCCACGATTCAATATCGGTTACAATCCATTCATCAATTGATGCGTCATCAGGAAGACTCATTAAAAGAAGTCGCGAGTCAATTCAATCAATTATTAATGGAACAAGCCGCCCAATTACCCTTACATTTAGCGGTGACAGGATTAACCAATGCTGGGGTTAAACGTTCCCATAATGAAGATAGTTGTTATCCTCATCTTCAAGATGTACGAAATCTTTATATTTATCCAAATGATAAATTAATTCCTTATTTAAGTATTGTTTGTGACGGCGTGGGAGGTCATGACGGTGGCGAGGTTGCCAGTCAATTAGCGGTACAATCTTTAAAACCCTTAATTCATAGTTTAATGGCGGAAATTGCCAATCAAGAAGAATTAGCACCGCCTGAATTAATTATGGAACAATTGCAAGAAATTGCACGGGTTGTCAATAATGTGATTGCGGCGCAAAATAATGAACAGGGGCGAGAATTTAGACAACGCATGGGCACAACGTTAGTCATGGCGTTGCAACTTCCTCAAAAAGTTATAACTCCTGAAGGAGTTCAATTAAACAATTGTCATGAACTTTATCTTCTGAATATTGGAGATAGTCGAGCCTATTGGATTACTCAGAATTCTTGTCAACAATTAACCGTCGATGATGATGTTACGAATCGAGAAGTGCGTCATGGTCGGAGTTTATATTGGGATGCGGCTCAACGTTCAGGTTCAGGAGCTTTAACCCAAGCATTAGGAACCAGAGAAGCCGAATTTTTACGCCCAACGGTACAACGATTTATTATTGAAGAAGAGGGATTATTATTATTATGTTCCGATGGATTAAGTGATAATGAACGAGTGGAACAATGTTGGCAAGAATTTTCGGCATCGGTTTTAAATGGAGAACAATCATTAGAATCTGCGGTGCAAGGATGGATTGATATTGCGAATAGTAAAAATGGTCATGATAATGTTTCTGCGGTTTTAACTTATTTTGGGGTTTCTCCTCAAAAATTAGTGTTAGTAGAAACAACACCGCTATTAACCCAACCCGAACCTTTAGAAACGGAACCGACGGAAGCTTCCAAGGTTTTATTATATGATGAATCAGTCCCCGAACCGGAAATTCAACCTGCGCCTAAATCGGCTTCTAAATTCAAAGAAGTGGTTTTTATTTTAACTATATTTGCCATTTTAATCGCAGGTGGTTTTGGAGTTTGGTGGCAAGTGAGTCAATCTCAAATGAAATCTATTCCTGAACAACCGATTACACCTTCTCGCTAAATTTAGGGTAAGAGTATTAAACTTTAAAAATTACCATGCTGGTTTCTCCTAAAATTACCTCACCTTTAACAATTCTCCCCTTAGAAAACGGCGACCAATTAACCCGGATTGAATTTGAACGCCGTTATGCTGCGATGTCTGATGTTAAAAAAGCAGAATTAATTGAAGGAATTGTTTACATGGGGGCTGCATTACGTTATCAAAGCCATGGAAAACCCCATGCTGCAATTATTACTTGGTTAGGAACCTATGAAGCACAAACACCCGGAGTTGGTTTAGCAGATAATACAACGGTTCGTCTGGATAATGATAACGAACCTCAACCGGATGCTTTATTAAGAATTGAAACGGGGGGACAATCTATCATTAGTGAAGATGATTATGTCGAAGGTGCACCAGAGTTAATTGTTGAAATAGCAGCATCTACGGCTTCTATTGATTATCATCAAAAGTTAAAGGTTTATCGTCGGAATAATGTACAAGAATACCTCATTTGGCGGGTTTATGAACAACAATTAGAATGGTTTAGATTACGAGACGGAGAATATATTAAACTAGAAGATTCAGAGGGAATTCTCAAAAGTGAAATGTTTCCGGGGTTGTGGTTAAATCCTCAAGCATTGTTGGCTGGAAATTTAGCAGAAGCATTAGAGGTTTTACAACAAGGTATTGCTAGTATTGAACATCAGGAGTTTTTAAAACGTTTAACTGTTCAATAGAGGAGAATTTTTGATACCTAGAAATACTGAAAAGGTTGCTCTGCCACCTGTTACAATTGAGCCAGAGCCTCAATAATAGCATTCTCAGACGATCGCCAGGGAACGAGGAACGAGAAAAACACATATATTTTTATACCTGATTAGAACTTATCAATTGTTTAACTTGATTGTTTTCCATGCTATCAAGTTTTGCTTGAATTCCCTCAATTTTTATTGTTTGTTTATTAATAAAGTCTTTACTGTTATTAATGATCTTCAGTTTTTTTTGATTGCTTTCTTGATAATCTTTAAGTCGGCTTTGAATATTCTGCTTTTTGTCGTCAAGATATTTATTAATGTTATCTTGCTCATTACTAATGATTGAATCAATCGCTTCGCTTAACTGACGCTTAATTTCTTCCTGTGACTGATCTAACTGTTTTAATCCCTGGTTGATCACTTCTTCTTTAATCTGGTACTTATTTCCATCAATATCTAACATTCCTAAACCAAGTGCCGCAACAATTGTCCCTAATCCCCCCACTAGAAGGATTGCAGGTACTAAACCAATAGCGACTACACCTCCTGCTGCAATAGCAGCCAATATTTTTGTTACGAATGCAGCACCGACAGCAGCACCACCAACAGCACCACCACCCAGAATTCCTTTTGGCCCCCAAAACCCATCTTCAATATTATCTGTTGATATATTGGGTTGTACTAAGGTGGTTTTAAACTCATAATTTGATGAAATTAAAACTTCAATTTCTTTTAGTTTTTCCTCGATTTTTGTATAAGTTTTTCCTAATTCATTGAGAATAATTTCTCCTGTTTTATCACTCCAATTTTTAATTTCATTTAATAATGATTGGTTAAATTGTTGACCATAATCATTGATGATTTGCCTTTGTTCCCAAACTGGGTTGTGATTGGATTCCCATGTTTGACTTTGTTCTTGAATTTTAGCTTTTAAGTCTTGATAATAATATTGTTGCCAATAGTATTGAACTTGCTGTGATAAATCTTTTGAGGAAGATTCTATAATTTCTTTGATCTGTTGAGAGATAGTTTCAATTTTCTCTTTGTCTTTAAGTAATTGACTTTCTTTTTCATCATACTTTTTCTTTTCTTGATCTAATTGAGCATTAAACTGTTTTAAATCACCTTGACAATCTTCAATCAGTTGTTGGATTTTAGCGATAGAATTTTGCAGTTTAATGATTCCTCTGTCATTAGCTAAAAAGTCTTCTAAATGTTTAATAAAAAATTGAAAATTTTGATAATATTTTTCTTCTTTATCTGTCAGGTTAGAATTTTCATGATTGTTTTTTTGCTTTTGAATCGCGTTAAACGCTAAT
>NZ_JBJUDF010000110.1:0-10758 GCF_046067725.1 Planktothrix sp. | reverse complement strand
TTAGAAGATAGAATTGTTAAACATCGGTTCAAAGATTCTCCAATTTTACAAGTTTTAACCAAAAAACCGATTCAACCTCAACCGGATGAACTCAATCAAAATCCCCGTTCTCGTTCAGCTAAATTACGATTGGCAGAACGCTCATCGCAATAAATTTTAGCGGAAACAAATTTTAATCTCAAGCAGTAAGTATTGCTTAGAACGGCTAGTTTTCCCTGATTTTTAGTTTCTTTAATCTCATTAAAATAAAGCTAAAAAGAGTGATAAAATTCTCTTTTCCTTTAATCTATTATTGCATAATATTCCATACTTCCCGATTGAGTTCCCGCAAAGGAGGTAAGTCATTAACAGCATCTTTAAAGGTTTGGTTTTCTTCAAATATATCTCGTAATGTTAGTAGATGAATTGTAAAACGTTCAATATCAGGAAACTCAAGAAGACGATTTTTAAAACCTGCTTTAGGATTAGATTTTGTTGGTGATGTATAACCCACTCCAGCTAACATTACACCAATATCAGCACTATGTCGTATTAGACCAGAATGTAAAAGGTCTGCTTTTTCTGCCCCTAAATTTTTGTTTTCTAACTTTGATTGAAAATAAATTTTTAACCCATTAATATAACCCTCTCCATCAACGCCACCATCAGGCCCAGGATGGCCAGGAGTTAACCCTAAACAATACGCAAAACGACGACCTAATTCTTGCTTGGTAGCCGTATCACTCAAAATAATACCCTGAATTACAGCATTTATAACTCTATAATTGCTCATTATCTTTACTGTGAAATTTCGCTTGTTTTTTCCAAATCTCTTACAATACAGTTATTTTGATAAAGTAAACGAATCCCTAAAATTGCACAATCATTAACTCTTTCTTCCATTCCGATTTTTTTGATTTTATGTAATGTAACTATATCTAGCTTTAGATTATATAAAACTGAAGAATCTGAATTTGAATTTCCTCCTAATCCACCCATTTTTTGAATAATTTCATCAAGATTTAATTTTAATCTATTAATACAATAATAAACATACTCTATTGAATATTCTATCATAGCTGCCCGACTCATTCTAATTGCTGATGTTAATTCCATCAACTTTTGGTTATCTGTATTTAATATTTTAATAGTAAATTCTTTTATTTGATCTTCGTTCTCTAATTCTTCATTGAGTTGTATCCCTTTTTTAATAGCCGCATCTACTTTTTTGCTGTTATTCTTGATGTTAATCAATTTTTTATCAGATAAATCTTGATTAACCCCTGATTTTGTTTCTTTTGAACTCATTGTCTTACCTCTTTTCTAAATATTAATTAATAAGTCTTCAAAATACTTTTCTAGCTCTTGGTATTCTGAATATTCCCAAATATATTTTTTAGTCAAATATACAGCTTCTTGCATCGGATCTTGAACGTTAATCATCTCTGAAGCCACTCTGCATTGGCTAGGCTTATCTTCTATACTATTAACTTGTTCTTGTACTTCATCAGCACTAATTCCCAAGGGTACGACAAAAACTTCAGGTGTAAAAGTGGCTTTTGTCTCCATCTCAAAAATTATATTTAAAGTTGGTTCAAGATTATTCAAGCCTTTATACCTCTGGGATGAACTGATGGGGATGAAGATGATATGAGGATCACTGCTCAAAATAACTTGAACAATATTAGCTAAGGGTGTATTCATATCAAGAACAACATAATCATATTTTTCTATTTTAACAAATTTTTTCAGACGTTTTCGATTAGGGTTTGTTATAACTGATATCCCTGGTCTTGTATCTACTGAAACTGAATTAGAGTCAGATTCTTCATTAGGCTCTTCACCGACATAAAACTTCCAAGAATCTGCTTGATCATCACAATCTATTAGTAAAACATCTCCTCTTTTAGAAAGAACTCCTGCTAAATGAACAGCTAAGGTCGTTTTACCCACACCACCACTATTATGTGTACAGAGAATGACTTTCATTACAGTATTACTACGTTTTTAGTAAACACACTATCTCTTTCAGTATAACATCAAATAATATTAATCGTTTAGATAGAGATTTATTTTATAGTTTAACTATTTTTACCGAGATTGGGTGCGATCGCTGACAATTCAACTAACTCCATCCTCTTTCATCCATCTAAATCATCAGCAATAAAAAGAAACCCGATTTCTTGAAGAAATCAGGTTTCAACTCATCACTAATATTTGAGATCTAACTGCCTAATTGCCAATTTTAGGCGCACTTAAGGAGAAGAATTTCCATTTACTCGGTTTAACTTCTGGGGCTTTTTGCGCTAAAGTTGGGACAGAATGACGTAATAAAGCCGTTAACTGTGTGGTTGTAGAATCATAGATTTGAGTTAACATCTTCGGATATAACCCAATGCCAATAATGGGCACTAATAAACTCGCAATTACGAACACTTCACGGGGTTCTGCATCGACCAATTCTTCATGTTCCGCTAACTCTTTATTTTCTGGGCCGTAGAGAATTTCACGCAACATTGACAGCAGATAAATCGGAGTTAAAATTACTCCAACGGCTGCTAATAAAATCACAATGACTTTAAAGGTGAAGTTATAAGCATCGCTGGTAGCAAACCCGATAAACACCATTAATTCAGCAACAAATCCACTCATTCCAGGCAAAGCTAGAGATGCCATACTGCAAGCAGTCCACATGGCAAAAACCTTCTTCATCTTGACGCCAACCCCACCCATTTCATCCAACATTAAGGTATGGGTACGGTCGTAGGTACAACCGACTAAGAAGAATAAACTGGCCCCAATTAACCCGTGAGAAATCATTTGTAACATTGCCCCACTGACGCCAATATCGGTAAAAGAGGCAATTCCAATTAACACAAACCCCATGTGGGAAATTGACGAATAGGCGATTTTTCGTTTGAGGTTTCGTTGAGCAAAAGACGTTAACGCCGCATACACAATATTAACCACACCCAATATAACTAAAATTGGGGCAAAAGTTGCATGGGCATCGGGTAACATTTCGGCGTTCATTCTTAATAACCCATACCCCCCCATTTTTAATAGAATTCCGGCTAGTAACATATGGGCGGGAGCGGTGGCTTCTCCGTGAGCATCGGGGAGCCAAGTATGTAGGGGAAAAATTGGTAATTTTACGCCATAAGCTATTAGGAACCCACCATATAATAACAGTTGTAAATTCAGAGGATAATGTTTAGCCGCGATCGCCTGCATATCAAAGGTTACGGTATCTCCAAAGAACGCCATAGCTAAGGAACCCACTAAAATAAACAGGGAACCTCCGGCGGTATAGAGAATAAATTTGGTGGCGGCGTAGAGACGTTTTTTCCCACCCCAAATGGATAAAATTAGATAAACCGGAACTAATTCTAATTCCCAAACCAGGAAGAAAAGTAACATATCCTGAACGGCAAAAACGGCAATTTGTCCGCCATACATTGCCAACATCAAGAAATAGAATAATTTAGGTTTAAACGTGACTGGCCAAGCCGCTAAAATTGCTAAGGTGGTGACAAATCCGGTTAAAATAATTAAGGGCATGGATAAACCATCCGCCCCGACAGACCAATTTAAGTCAATTTGGGGAACCCAAGCATATTTTTCAACCAATTGTAAACCCGGTGTATGCAGATCGTATCCGGTATTAAAGGCATAAACAATAAAGGCAAAATCAATTAACCCCACAATTAAGGCATACCATCTCACGGTTTTTCCATCTTTATCAGGAATAATCGGGATGAGTAGGGAGGCTACAATCGGAAATAAGATAATCGTTGTTAGCCAAGGAAAATTTTCCATAGATCCAGTCATGAATAAAGAACTTAGAGTTAAGAATTAAGTCAAAATTGTCTTAATTCTTAATAGAGATTTGCGCCGTGTTATGCTGTCGATAAAGTCCCTATTTGTAGAATTCAGAAGTTAGATTTTTAAAGGGAAGATCAATTTATCGTTATTCCTAAAAAGGAAAACTTTAAATTAACCTTCCCTCTAATAAAGTTTAGAGAAAGGTCAAACATTTTCCTTTCTAAATTCATGATTTCCATTGTTAAACAAGAATCAATATTTAGAACAGAAATTTAACCTTTCTTAATTTCAGGTGTGAGTTGACGGTTGAGAGGTACGGGCGGGACAACCCCACCCCTACGACGATTTATCCAGTTATCCCTGAGAACACAACAAAACCAAGGACAGCGACGAACACAATCAAAGCATAAAATTGAGCTCGACCATTTTCGAGGTATTTTAAGCCTTCTCCGGTAATTAAAGTCACTAACCCCGTCAAGTTAACCGCGCCATCGACAACCCGATAGTCTACTTCCATGACTTGTCTCGCTAACCGACGACTACCTTGAACAAACAAAACATCATTGATATCGTCGAGATACCATTTATTTTTCGAGAAATTGTAGAGGGATTGATATTGTTTGGCGATGTTGGCTGGATTAATTTTACCTGCCAAATACATTAAATAGGCAACAGTAATCCCCACTAAAGCAATACCAACGGAACTTCCCGCCATAATCAAGAATTCCGTTAAGTCAAACTCTGCTAGATGTTCCTGAACTTGTTTGAGACTTTCCCCAGGCGCATAAACAAACAACTCAAAGATATTGTTAAACGGAGTACCCACAAACCCAATGACAACGGAAGGAACCGCTAACACCATTAACGGTAAAATCATGGTAATGGGGGACTCATGGGGTTCATGACTATGACCGTGATCATGATCTGGGTTTAACTTTTCCGGGTTCATCGCCCCAGGGCCAAAGGCAAATTGGGGGCTGTTAGCTTCGGCTAACAAACTGTTTTGAATGGTGCTATCATTGCCTCGGAATTTGCCTTCAAAGGTCATGAAATACATTCGGAACATATAGAAGGCAGTCATCCCAGCCGTTAACCAACCGACTAACCATAACATCGGGTTCGCTGCAAAAGCACTGCTGAGAATTTCATCCTTAGACCAAAAACCCGCAAAGGGAGGAATACCACAAATAGCTAAAGTTCCGATGAGGAAACAGGCGGAGGTAACAGGCATATATTTGCGTAACCCGCCCATCAGACGCATATCCTGAGCCAAAATCGGATCATGTCCGACAACAGCTTCCATGCCGTGAATCACCGAGCCGGAACATAGGAATAACATGGCTTTAAAATAAGCATGGGTCATCAGGTGGAAGAGTCCCGCACTGTAAGCGCCCACCCCCATCGCCATCACCATGTAACCAAGTTGGGAAATTGTCGAATACGCTAACCCTTTCTTAATATCATTTTGGGTTAAAGCAATAGTCGCGCCCAAAAAGGCCGTAAAGCAACCCGTAAAGGCGATGATATTCATCACCGTCGGAAATTCTTCAAAAACCGGATACATCCGGGCGACTAAAAACACCCCAGCCGCCACCATTGTTGCGGCATGAATTAACGCAGAAATGGGGGTCGGGCCTTCCATCGCATCGGGAAGCCAAACGTGCAGGGGAAATTGGGCTGACTTAGCAACGGGGCCAAGGAACACTAACACCCCGAAGAAAGTGGCTAAACCCATACTGAGGGAACCGGTTTCCACCGCCTGTTCCAGACGTTCCCCCATTAAATTAAATTCAAAGGTATTGGTGGCCCAATAAATCCCTAACATTCCTAACAGTAAGCCAAAGTCCCCAACCCGGTTGGTGACAAATGCCTTTTGACAAGCATCGGCGGCGGGTTTGCGGTCGTACCAGAACCCAATTAACAGGTAGGAACACATCCCCACCAGTTCCCAGAAAATATAAACCTGAATTAAGTTCGGGCAAATTACAAGCCCCAACATCGAAGAACTAAATAAACTCAGATAGGCATAAAATCGTACATAACCGGGGTCATGGGCCATGTAGCCATCGGTATAAATCATGACGAGGAATGCCACCGTTGTCACAATGGCTAACATCACCGCCGCTAAATGGTCGATGGTATACCCCATTGTTAAGGTAAAGTCTCCGGCTGCTGCCCATTCAATCATGCGGGTGTAGGGAGCATGACCTTGGAGTTGACTCCAGAGCAGGGCAAAGGACAATACCATTGAGGCACCTAACCCGGAAACAAGGAATGTAGAACACAATTGTCTCAGGTTGTTGGTGGCTTTGTTGACGGAAATCAGCCCGATACCCACCGCCGTTGCTCCCAATAGGGGCAACACGGGAATTAACCAGGCATATTGATAGAGAGGTTCCATAGCAAATCGCTACTTTATAAGTCTTAATTGAGGTTGAGCAAAACTGTTGATAATTTTGACATAGACTTGGGACTGAATGGGTAAAAATTCCTGAAATCTTTCTGAGGAAGTTAGGAATCTAAAGCTGTGATTTTTCCTAAAGTGGCAGGGGTTCAATTGGATTAAACCCCTGGGATGAACGGGATAATCGATTAATTCGTCGTTTCTGTAACTAACAAATCCTTAAGAATGGGTTCTAAATTGGGGGGACGGTACTCTGGACAAGCTTTTAAACGTTCAACTACACTGTAATGAATGGCAACGTTAGGCGTTTTGATCGGTCGCCATTGTTCACCGCCTACGGCATAAACTCCGGTGAGACGATGATCAAATGGGGTCGTGGGGTCTAATTTAATTTGAAGTTCTTCACTCTCGGTTTCGGAAGAATAAAATTCTAATCCTAGTTTTTGAGCTTGATGAATCATCCATTTTAAGGGATAATCCGATAACCCTTGATAGTCTCGAATTCCACCTCCAATACAGGCATGATTTCCAGAGAAGAAAACCTCCTGAACTACTTGGTTAGGATTGTCGTCATTTGAGTCCATTAAAATTGGCGGGAAAAGTTTACATTTTTCATCAATCGCCACTGCATGAAAGGCATTTTCTACAGTTAAACTCACTTTTGAATCGAAAAACTCATACTTTTGAGTTGAGGGTTTTGCCATCGAGAACCAAGGTTTAACATCCGCCATTCCCAAACAGCCGACGGTATCAAAACACCCTAACATTTTAATCGGGATAGAATACTTTAACTCATCTTGTTCTGTATCTATTTGTTGAGAATAATTTTCTCGGAATTTTTCAACTTTTAGATCATTAGAACTGATTTGAGAATCTCGATACAACCCATAAGCTTGAGGAATTTCTCGGAGTTTGGAACGTTTTAATAAACCACATTTAGAAATCATTCCGGCTAAACACCGAACAATATAAGCACCTTGACTAAAACCAATGAGGTAGATTTCATCTTGAGAATTAACATCATAATTCATACATAAAAAGCTATAGGCATCTTGAATCATGTTGTCAATTCCTAAGCCTAATGTATCACCGCTTACGCTTTCAATTAAAGTCTCATCTAGGCGACTATGTTCGGCAAAATAAGAAACAATTTGGGGAGTTTTATCATCGGCAATGTATTTAATTAAACTGGCAAATTTTAAAACATTAGTAGGATAGGAACTCACCGATTTACCCCAAGTTACATCACAACAAACGATTAATCGTTTATGGGTTGTCGTTGTTAACTCTTGATCAGATTCTAAATCAAAAAATTCTGATTCTACTGTTTCTTGAGTTTCTATCACCGATTGAGTGGATTTTGACCGTTTTGATGGGTTACTTTTGCGACTAACGGACGCACTACTATTAGTTAATTTTGAGCTTTTTGACTTGGATGAAGTTTTTGTTTTCGACTGAAAGCCTTTTGTTGAACTTCCTGATGATTTCCGGTTAAACGGTAGTTTTTCTTCTGTCCAAGTGGTTCCGTAGATGATAGCGGAGTGGTCAGAGGAAGTATAATCATTAGCATCTCCATTCAAGGGTAAATAAAGAATTAATCCAGGTTCATCTCCTTTTAAAAACCGTTCATGATCTTGTTGAATTTCTGTTGCGCTACGAGCATAATCCCAAATCCGAAATTCGGCTAAAGAACCTTTCCAAAATTGAGAAAGATTAAACCCACAACCCAAGGTAAATTTACTAAGACCCGCTAAGGATTTTGTCGTACTCTCTGCTTCCTGCCAAATTTCACCTTGACGGTAAATTAATATTTTTTCGTTAGCAACATCTTTAACAAAAGCCCAATGTGTCCATGAATTATATTCTTCAACTTGAATTTTTTGATCAATTTGATACCATTCTTCTTCATTTCCCAGAGTCCAAAACAATCGAGGTAATTGATCAATATCTACCCCTGAAAGACGAAGATGTAAAACTCGATTTCCTTCAGTATGATGCGCTTCAAGAATCGTCATTTCTTGGGTAAGATTATCTTCCCCTTTAGCCCAAAATTCAATTGTAATGGCTTGCTCAAGGGTTTGAAAATCTTTAGAGAACTCTAAATGATCATCGATTCCATTAAAAGTCAGGACAAATTTCTGCTCAGACATAAATATTTTCCTCAATTTGATAAACGCCAGAACCCATTCAGGGATTTATTGCTTAATCAAGTTCTAAATTGAAAGGGGATACAGTCATTTTTTTGATATCAGAGGTTGATCACTTCTTCGCTCATTAAAAATCAGGGTGATGAAAATTTTTAAGTTAACGAATAGGGTCAGATTTATTCTTCGTCAACAATTTCAACTGTTCTGGGATAACCAATATCTTCAGAAACAATTTCCACCTCTATTTGATGTTTAAGTTTCAGTTTTAAGTCTTCGGTAATGGGTAGTCCTTCAACTTCTTTGAGTAAACTTTCTTGGCTTTCTTTTTTACGTCGTTCTTTATAAACAGCAATGAGAACCGCATCTAAACCACAGCCTGTTAAGACATCTCCTAAAACACTGGCTAAACCTAACACTCCCAGTCCTCCTAAAATCCCTAATGGGCCGCCTAAAGTTGCTAAGGCGACAGCAATGGGATAGGAAGTGGCTTGTGATAAGGCGACGGTAATCACCAGAATCACTCCGGGTAATCCTAAAGAAGCGACCTTTTGCGTTACTTCGTCTAGGGGGACTCCCATTGAGGCTAATTTTTTGTTAATTTCCTCCGGGGAAAGTCCCATTGAAGCAAATTTGCTGCGAATTTCTTCTGAGGAAAGTCCCATTGAAGTCAGCTTGCTGCGAATTTCCTCTGCGGAAAGTCCAAAAGCGGCAAACATTTTGTTAATTTCTTCCATTGAAAGCTCCTGAGATTAATACATCAAAAAGGCGGGGTTTATGTTAGCTAATCTATTGGCCCGTTAGAATTTTCATTAACAGTTGTAACGATTTAACCTGTTAATTTTTAGGTTTCTGCGAGAAAAGTTGAAAAATTTACCTTGCTCAACAGGCAGAATTCTATGATTTCCATAATAGCTAGATTAATCTAATTATTCAACTTAACGGCTGAAACTGCAATCTACTTACTTTTGTTAAGGGAAGACTCCAGGAAGGATTATTGGGTTGATGTCGGTGGGTCTTCCCCTAGAACTCTTATCAATTTTACCAAGGAAAACCGTTAAATTGAGTTGATTTTGACAAGCCGGTAAAAACAAGTTAAAATTATAAAATCAGCCAATTTTAATCTTTTAAAAAATTAAAAGATTAAAACTTAATTGATGAGTTTAATTCTATTTCCTATGTTATCTCAACCTCAAACAAATTTAATCGGTTATAAAAAAATAACAATTTATCAGCAAAGCTATCAATTACCGATTTTTCAAAATAACCGCCTGAAAAGGTTTCACAAGAAAATCAAAGAACGTCGGAGATTAATTCAAGAAGGATTTCGCTATCATTACTATTTAGGATGGGGAATTAGACGCAAGGAAAAAGTAAGTCAACAAACTATTTTTTGGGAAGCTCAATTATTAATTAAAGATTATAGTTTATTAATTAATGCCTTAGAATTATATCACGACAATTATTATACCTTTTTATTGCTTTTAAATAATAATTTGAAGCAATTATTCTCGGAAAAGTATCGAGATTTAAAGATCTTGGACTATGAACGCATTAAATTAGAAATAAAAAATAGTGATAATCCTAAAATACTCGAAGGTTTAAAGCGAGAAAAAGCAGAAAACTTTCGAGCAATTTTGCTTTTGGGAAGAGCTTCGTTTTTAATGCTAGAGAAAACAAAACTCTTAGGAGAAGGGGTGATAAAATTATCAGAAGATACCCAAAATCAAAAGCAAAATATTCAACGGATTGTTCAGGAATTATCGGTATATAATGAGGTTAACGAATATCAAGCAAAAGCTCAAAAAATCCGTCAAGAAATTGCAAAGTTAGCGCAAAATGCTGTTAATTTTGATACGTTTTTACAAGATTATTTTGCTCCGTTTCAATCTTTAATAGAAGATGTGATTAAAGTCGATGAACAATTTTATGCTACCGTTGGAGAAATTAAGGGTTTAGTTGATAATATTTGTCTGTCTCAGCCTCAGCCATTAGGCTCTGGGGCGGATGATTCGCAGAAAATTGATCAGTTTCTTCTGAATTTTATGGTGACGGGTTATGAAAAAAGCGATCGCTTAAAAGAAGCCTTTTTATCGTTTGAATCTTTAGATTCTCTCTCCAATAGTGTTGATTTTTTTGATCAATTTACATCTTGGGAACAAACCATTAATAAATTATCGGTTTATTTATCAGAACAATTCACGCATCAACTGGCATTCTCTCCTATACATTCAGTGTCTTTATCTGCTAAAAATATTGATGATTGTACCGTTGTTGAATCTTTTAATGCCAACCTAAAACCAGGGAAAATAGAACAACAAAGCCCAGGTGATTTAGCTAATTTATTAGGTTCTAAAAGCGAAAATCACAAACAAAAGCTTGATCAAGTTTATCCTGGGGTAGATT
>NZ_JBJUDF010000109.1:0-5074 GCF_046067725.1 Planktothrix sp. | reverse complement strand
ACTAACAAAGGTATAATGAAAAAATAGTGATCAGGCTTTATCCCTGGTTTCTTCGCTCCTGCTAGGGAATACTTTTAGGAGGTTTCGTCTCTAGTGTTTCGGTAGCAGAAGTAAAAAAAACTGAAATCAAGCTTATAATTGAATCATGAACTCAGCAAGCTGGAGCAACATGGAAATTAACTCGAATCCTCTCAAAATTCTAACGACCAAAGTGCAAGAAACTGTTACCAATACCCAAGAGTTATCTAACAAAATCTCGGCTCAAATTCAAGACAGTGCAAATGTAGTCACAACATGGGTAGAATCAGCGCCCAGTTCAATCGTTAGTGCTGGAGTCATTGCTACTCAAGAAGCGTTTAAAATCGCCCATAATATCCGTTTTGAAAACCTACCCAAACAGTTGCAATTAAAATTTGCTAGGGCGGGTATGCGTTCTGGAATGCGAAATGTTCAAGAAGCAGCAAAAGTATTTGAATCCATACCCGCCCAAATTCGAGCTCAAGGGCCAGAAGCGATTCGTAACTTTTGTCAAGATAAAGATTGGAGTCATATCCGAGCACATATTAATGGAGGTGGAAGTGAAGCAAATAATGGAATTTTTGAATATTTTTGGGTCAATCGTGATCGTGGCGGTGTAGATATGACGGCGGAAGAATTAGCAGTTGCTAAAAAAGTTTTAGCAGATGCCGCTTTTAAAACAGCCGTGACTGAAATTGTTGGAATCACGATTAAAGGAGCAATTATTGCAGCAGTTATTGAGTTAGTTTTTTCGATTTTAGAAAACTCTTTGTTATACGCGGAAGCAAAAATTACCCAGTCAGAGTTAGTTCAAAAAGTTACTACCGCCACCGCTAAAGCTGGTATTGCTGGTGGTGTTATTACTGGTATTTTGTTAACAATTTGTATGATATTTCCTCCTATTGCTCAACTTTTAGGTATTGCAGCCATACCTTTAGCAGTTGCAGGAATTGGTTTTATGGGAATTCGAGCTTGGGAAATCTTTTGTCATGCGGATCGCTTATTTGCTATCACTGAACAAACACAAAAATTTCTGTCTATCCCTGAAGCGACAATTTAATTTAACCCATTTCTGACAATTTTAGGATTAATATTTGTTTAAAGAATGTGATTGAGAAAAAAAGCTAAGGAGGCACTACTTAAGGGAACTGTAAGATTATCAATGCCATATTTTGAAAAGGTTTCTAAGGCTGTAGCGACAAGGGCGACTAAGATGGAAATCTTCAAAATTAGTTCTAAATTTCCGGGTACTGCTAATAAAATGATACTAGAAATCATAAAACTAACAAATAGCATGGTTAGAGAACCTTCCCAACTTTTAGAACTTCCTAAAACATGATATTGATGTTTTCCCCATTTTTGACCAATGACAGCCGCTAAACCATCCCCCCAGGTCATGACTAAAATCCCTAAAGCGGCATATTGAGGTTGTTGAATTGTCCAAAACCAACCAATTAAAACCCCAATACTAATGGCATAAAAAAACGTTCCTAAACTTTTACGACCGACACTATTAATACTCGGAAGAATC
The DNA here is from genome assembly GCF_046067725.1 of Planktothrix sp. Taxonomy (NCBI): domain Bacteria; kingdom Bacillati; phylum Cyanobacteriota; class Cyanophyceae; order Oscillatoriales; family Microcoleaceae; genus Planktothrix; species Planktothrix sp. Next base: position 3,525 of record NZ_JBJUDF010000109.1, on the reverse strand, counting down.
GGGGTTTGGTAGGAAATAATGGCTATCATTCCTGAAATGACACTAGCAGTAATTCCTACCCAAGCTGGAATATTGAACCACCAAGCAAATAAAATTACATTTCCAGTTCCAATATGAACAATTTTTCGGGAAACTTCCGCATTAACTGAAAAAATTCGGTTGAGTCCTTCTGCGATCGCTAAAATTACACCTAACCAAACAGCAACTAAAGTAATTTGCAATACTAACGGAGGAATTTCAGTGAGACTCAGCATTGAATCAATCGGGTATAAATGAACTTAACCTATTAGTATACGCTAATTGTTGCATTTTCTAACATTCAAAAGTATTTTAGTTTAAGCCAGATTGGTGTAAATATTGAGTATCTATCGGTGTTCTTTACAAAAACTATTGAACCTGAAAACGCCATCTCAATTATCAGTACCCAAACATAATGATTTAGACATTTCTAATTCCCTGTTCCCCATTCTCCGTTCCATTTTTAATTGTATAGACTTATTTCAATGATTAATATTGATGATTTTTATTAACAAATTAGTCATATAGCAATCCGATTTGATTGGTGGTAGGGGTAATTCATGAATTGCCCCTACGGTCAGGGTTTTAGTTATAGCGGCGATGACAACCGATTTAGACTTGTTATATGTTCCCATCCCAACCCTTCAGTAACTATGTTTCGAGACAATCTGGATTAATTTTAACCTTACTATTGCATTAACGGACTCTAACTTATATATTAAGATTAATTTGCTCTATCCTCTAGTCTCGTTAGTTAAAGTCCCATTTACTTTTTACCATGTCACGCAAAAAAAACTTTTTTGAATCTCTAACTCATTGGTTCAGCGATGAACATTTTTTATTACTTTTAGAAGAAATTCAAGTAGCGATCGCTAAAACTCTATCACTCGCAATGGTTGTGGTCATTGTCGTGTGTTGTGGTCAACTCATTGTATATTTAACGCAAAAATTACTGACAGATTCAACTCTCATTTTCAAAGTTTCTTTATTTGAAATTTTTGGATTGTTTTTAAATGTTTTGATCGCTTTAGAAATTTTAGAAAATATCTCATCTTACTTAAAAAAGCACGTTATTCAAGTTGAATTAGTAATTATTACTTCCTTAATTGCGGTCGGTAGAAAAATCATTATTTTTGATTTAGATAAAAAGGGAGGTCAAGATCTAATAGGGCTGGCGTTGGCTGTTTTAGCATTATCCATTAGTTATCTCATTGTTAGACTCAATAAAGGCGAAGATAAGCATTGAAATCCCTCACTTAGCCGTTTTAGGGGGGTAAACTGAGCTAAAATGTCCCTAAAGCTATGAATGAAGAGTATAAAATAATACTTAATTTCGGTTTATCTTATTTATAAAATTACCGAATACAGCCCCAAGCCGAAAAACCTTCAGTTCACAAATTGTATCATCCTATCCAGCCAAAATCCACTAAACTAACAACCAGCCAAAAATTCAGCATTCAGTCTTTTTAACACTTAATTCTATGGAAACCCTATTGAACCAATTTTGGCATTTTGTTTCAGGAGCATTTACCCTTAACCCAGATGTATTTAAAGAAATTAGCACTTTATCTAATGGGTTAACGATCGCATTAATGATTGTTCTATTGGCGGGTTTATCGCAATCCATTGGACAATGTATTGTTTTATTCGCTAATAAAGTTAAACCTGTTCGGTTTGTATTAAGTTTAGGAATTTCTGCGATTGTCTTTACCCTTAGTTATGGATTATGGGCAACAAGTATTTGGATTACCAGTAGTTTATTTTTTAAGATTCCACTCAGTTTTAGTCTGATTTTTACAATTGTTGGTCTGAGTTATGCCCCCCAAATCTTAGGGTTTTTAATTGGTTTACCTTATTTTGGAATTGCCATTGGGGTTTTCCTTTCAATTTGGAGTTTATTGGCTCAATTTGTGGGATTAGAAACCATTGCCATTTTTGATGATTGGTCAGCCTTTACTTGTACTTTAATCGGGTGGGTGGTCTTACAAATTCTGCAACGAACCATTGGGCGTCCGATTTTAGCTTTTAGCCGTTGGTTATCCAATTGGGCGGCGGGTACTTCATTAATTACAGACCCGAAACAATTAGAACAAATGCTCATGAATGGCAGTGATCCGCAACTGGTTACTGTCGGTAAAGAACTCTGGTTACAAGCAGAACAACAAGAAGAAAAACCCCAGCTTCAACCTTCATCTTGGATTAGATTTATTGCCCTATCTGCCTTAGCTTTATTATTGGTTTTAATCTTCACACCCACAGATAAAAATCCTTTTTACATCTGGTTTGGATTATTAAATGATTCCTTACGATTAGCTGTTAAATTAATTCAATATAGTTTAATTGCTCTGTTAATTTCTATTATTTTAACTCCCCTAGAATCCTTAAGCTGGTGGGCCGGGTGGTATGGAGTTCAACCCTTACAAAATCCGGGTCAATTAGTATCAGAAGCTTGCCCAGATACTCCCATTAATCATTATGTTGTGTATTTAGATGGAATCAATCAAGGTTCCTATCAATATTTACCCGAAGTTGAACGGTTTTTAGATAATTTAGCAGCAGCTACTCCTGATAATATTGCCATTGTTAAAGGGATTATGCCCTATTCTGTCACCAATAATCCCTTAACTCAAAATCGACCCTTTGCCTTTTTGTGGCGCATTGTAGACTCCATTGCGGTTAATAATCCCGCCAATCCCATTGGATTTATTATTAATGCTCGCAATATTGTGGCGGTAGCGGTTTCGGCTGATCCTCGTTATGGCCCGATTCAAAATCAAGGTTTATCTCAGGTTTTGTATAAAAGTTTACTAAACTATGGTTATCCCCTCGGTAGTTCGATTCCCGTGACGTTAATTGGTTATAGTGGCGGTGGTCAAATGTCAATGGGGGCTGCAACTTTCCTTAAACGCACCCTTAATGCTCCGATTACAGTGATTTCAATCGCAGGGGTTATCAGTGGAAATACCGGGGCAATGGTAACCGAACATCTCTATCATTTAGTTGGTGAAAAAGATAGTGTTGAAAAAGTGGGGGCGATTATTTTCCCTGGACGCTGGCCGATTACTTTATTATCGAATTGGAATTGTGCCAAACGGCGAGGAAAAATTAGTTTGATTTCTTTAGGGCCCGTCGGACACAATATGATGGGTGGCCCAATGGGAGATGAAAAACTTGCCAATGGTAAAACCTTTCTGGAACAAACGGTTGATATTGTCACCGGAATTTTATTAGAAAATTGGGAAATTACAGGGTTAGATCCTGAGACTTGGAAAAAGCAAAGTAACTATGAACGCTATAAACAAGCTGCTTTTAATCAAACCCATTATTATCCAGTTCAACAACTGCTTAATCCGCAATTCTATCAACCGGTCGGAACCTGGATGGGTCGATTAATTTTACCTGAAGAATCAGAGCGGGAACAAGTCAAAGGGGTCTTATTTGAAATTTACCATGCCGATGAAAAAAATCAACATCGCATCGGACAAATTGTAAATTTAAGATGGGATA
>NZ_JBJUDF010000108.1:0-8229 GCF_046067725.1 Planktothrix sp. | reverse complement strand
TTTTGATACAAACTTTTGAAAAAAATAATGATGCAACAATTCGTAATTTAGAAGCTTGGAGTTTAGAAACAGGTCAACAAGTTTATAAAATCAATTTAACAGGAGCTATTTTATTTGTTCAAATAAACACTGATAATAGTAAAATGCTCGTAGCTACAAATGATCAATATTTGAGAATTTTTAACTTACAAACTGGACATGAAATTTTTAAAATAAAAAATCAGTGGAGTGATGCTCAAAAAGAAGTAACTATTACTCCAGATTTCAAAGAAGTTATTTCAATTTATAAAGGCAATAATCTGATCGTCTGGGACTTAGAAATGGGAAAGGTTAAAGCTACTTTTACAACAGATAATCCTCTAGCTTGTTACACAGTTTCTCCTGATGGAAAAACAATTGTAGCTGCTGAAATATTCGGGAAACTTCATTTCCTAACCTTAGAAGATAAAGAATAAATAAGAGTCGGTCAATTTTGGTCACAACATCGCAATATTGCTTAGTGATATTGTTGATAATATTCCCAGATATCGTAAGGGCGAGGAAACCTCGCCCCTACAGGGTTAGGGTAAACTAAAATCAGATTAAACAGTTAAGTGCGATCGCACTCATTACTACAATTAATCGCCGTAATGGGTTTTTGTTCTAATTATAAATACCACTTTATCAGCTTCTAAAATTTCATAGACAATTCGATCTTTACGGTTGAGACGATAAGAATATAATCCCTCTAGCTGACCTTTAAGGGATTTTCCCACATAAGGATTTTTAGAAATAATATTTTGCAAAATTTGCTTTAACTTTGCTTTTTGCTGGGAGGTAAGTTGAGCAATATCTTTTTGAGCAGATTTAGAAAATTGAATTTGATAATCTGCCATTGTTTTAATCCAAAAGTTGATCTATTGTGAAAACTTCCCCCTGTTGATATTCTTGACGAGAGGCTTCAATATCAGCAATTAAGGTTTTGTCTTGAAGTAGTTCGGTGGTTTCCGTCCAGCTTTCTAATTCTTCTTGGCTGATGAGGATGAAACTTTTATTATCCTGAACAATAACAACTCCTCCAGGTTCCGTACTGGCTTTTTCTAAAATTTCACTGAAGTTATTTTTAGCGTATTCTCCTGTAACGTGATACATTATTTAACCTCTCTGTTGAATGAAGAAATAACGATGATTCACCTTTAATAATATTATGGCATAATTTAACAAATAGGTAGGGTCAGTAAGAGCACAATACCTAAATATTGCTTAATAATATTGTTGATAATATTCCCAGATCTCGTAAGGGCGAGGAAACCTCGCTCCTACAGAGTTAGGGTCAACTAAAATCAGATTAAACAGTTAAGTGCGATCGCACTCTTTACTGTTTCCCGTCTTGAGGTGGACAGTCGGGGTGAATTCCCCCTTGAGAACAAATGTATTTAATTTGGTTTTGATCCAAATTAATAGCATTGCTAAAATCAACCTTATTAAGACGGTTAGAGTCAGAAGTATCTTCGGGTGTGGAAATAAATTGATCGGCTTTATTTTGTTGAGAAGAAACAAAGATTGCGCCTTTAAAATTAGTTCCGTCTAGTTTCGCTCCTTGAAAATTAACTAAACTGAGATTCGCATTTTTAAAATTAGCATCTTGTAATCGAGCATTTTTAAAGTTAGAACCTTTTAATTTAGCGGAGGTTAAGTCAGCTTCCTGTAAATTTGAACCTGCAAAATTAACCGCCGATAGATCAGCATTTTTAAAGTTTGCTTGTCTTAAATTGCTAAATTGGAAATTAGCACCCGGCGCTTTAGCGGAAGTCAAACGAGCGGTTTTTAAATCGCTATTGGAGAAATTCGCACTGGATAATTCCGCACCTGTAAATTTAGCATCCGTGAGATTAGCTTGTTGCAAATTAGAACCTAATAATTTAGCACTGCTAAAATTAGCTCCGGTTAAATCTGATGAAGATAAATTGGCTTTATTGAGATTCGCCTTCAAAAAATTGCTGTATTTTAACACAGTATTACTCAAGAAAGCTCCGGTTAAATCGGCTTCAGTTAAATCAGCGCCACTTAAATCGGAAATCCAATCATCAAAGGTTCCTAACCGTCCATCGTCTCCCGCACTCGCAAACCGACTATTTTTGAAACTAGCTTTAGTAAAGTTAGTATTTCTAAAGTTAATACCGGATAAGTCTGTTTGTTCTAAAACTAAAGTAAATTGAACAGGTGGGGTGGTATTTTGCCCTAAATCAATTCGACTTAAATCAACATTCTGGACAAAACCGCCATAGACTTTTAATATTTTAGCGATCGCTCGTTGGGTGGCTTGTTGTCGTCGTCCAGCTAATTCTTTTTCTTGATTTTCAGACCCAAATTGCATGGAATCTAAATCATTTTTCAACGCTTGGTTTAAGCGTCTTAAATGAGGTAAAGCTTGGGGGCCCGTACTAACTAATGCTTGTTGGGTTACATCCATTAAAACGGGATTTTCTTCCTGAGCTAATAAATCCACTAATAAAGGAATAGCACGGGGATCTTTAATCGCCCCTAATGCTAAAATAGCTCCTCGTTTTTGAGCAACATCTGTAGACGCATTGGGGGCTAATTTACTCACTAAAGCTAGAAAAACTTGATTATCCTGTTGTTGAAATTCTCGACGGTTGGCTTGATTTTGAATATAAACTTGAGTCCCAACAAAGGTTCCTAAAACTGCGGCCATACTGGCACTACTAACAATAATTAAAGTTAAACCCGGATGTTGACGCATCCAAGTCCACAAATTAAACTCTAATTTTGGGGTTTCAGGGGTAACAACAATGGCATGAACCGCATCATCTTCCCGAACCCAATCATAATTTGTAAAGGGATTAAATCCTAAAATTGCGGGGGCTTCTTGTACGGACGTTTCTGCTAATAAATCATGTCCGGTTCGACCTTGAAATCGTTTCGCAATTAAGGCATCTCCTAATAAAGTTGCACCGGATAAAGCTCCTAAAATTAATAAATTAGGATAAGCTCCTGTGACTTGCCAAAGGCCATAAGCAAGGGTTAAGGGAATTCCCCAACGTCCGATTAATTCTCGACGGATGACTCGTCCCCATCCTGGGGGTAAACCATTGGGATTAATCACCTGTACCCCAAGCCACATTTTGGGTAAGGTTTGACCCCGTTTAGCTAATAGATAAAGTTGCCATCCTCCCACGACCAGGGGTAACAGTAACGCACCTGACCACAACAAATTCGTTAAGGGGGCGACTTTGGGGTTGCGATCGCGCACCGGAATTCCTAATGTTGCGGCGACGGTTTCTGATGTGAGGCGGACAACGGGATTTAGGGGGACGGGTTGATCAGTGCGGTTGGAGACGACACCCAGGGTAAAGGGAATTAACCCACTCACCGCAACTAAGGAAACTTCCGCCACAAACGCTCCCCAGCGACGAACCCAAACGGGTAAAGGTTTTGCAGGAGCATCGGGCCAGGATGGAGAAGATTGAGGTTGATCCGTGTCTCTACCTACAGTCGGGCTTGTCATAGTTCAAAATTCCCTGGTATGGGTCGTTAAGATGAACAAAATGCAGAAAAATTAAACAATTAATAGGCTTGCTTCGAGTTTATTTTAACTGAAGACGGGATTTGGGAGGATCTGGAAAATCAGAGTTTTTTGTACTGAGTCGGGTCATGGGTTTTTCATTCTAAATGTTTTCCCATTCTCCTTGTAAGGTAAATCCCGACCAATAATCAGGAGGTATCCATTCTGATGCTTCATTTTGCCACATTTTAATTTGAGCTTGTCGTAAAGCCGCAACGGGAGATCATCCTTTTGTTAACATTCCTTGATAAAATTTAACCATTAATTGGGATGTGGCTTGATCATCAATCTTCAATAATAGTTAAAGCGGTTTCAATTTGAGCGATCGCTTCTTCAAAATTCCCCTGTTTTTGTTTAATTGTTGCAATTCGATATCGAGATAATGCTTAGCTTGATTATACAATTCTAAGGATTGATCTAAATTTCCTTTTATATCTTAGAAACAACCGATAAAAATACAGGAAATATTAAAGTTTTGGAAGGAACAGTACAAGTGATTTAAAACACGGGAACTGGAGAAACTGTAGAATTTAATGAAGGAGAAAAAGTATCGGTTTTACAAGGAATTTTAAGCGAAGTGATTCTCATAAATCCTGAAAAAATTGTATCGATTTTATCGGATCGATTATTCTCAGGATTTACAATTTATGTCACCCCTTTCAAGATATTCTGTCATTTTTTCTTGGTATTTTTTTAAACTATCAATTTTAGAGAAAATTTCTATAACAAAATCTGGCACTAAATTTAAAAATTTGCATTGCTTTCAAAGCGTAAATTAGGATTTAGAGAACTAATTTCCATTAATTCTCCATCATTTATTATATATAAAAATAATACCATAATTTGAAATTCATCAAAACATTTTTTTATTTATTATAGCGATTAAGTCAGGCTCAAGCTAAATGTTAGCTATTTTTTAGATCAACAATTAACCTGATAACTATAGCGCTACGCATTACAGTTAGGACATTTCTGAATTCTCAAACCCTTTCACTTCTTACTGTTCCCTGTTCCCTCTTCAAGTAGCGCTATAAGTAGGGGCGGGATAACCCCACTCCTACAATTGATTACGCGGCGATTAAACCACTATGAATTAATAACGGTTTTGTACTCGGTTCTCGTCCTCGGAAGGATTTAAATACTTCCATCGGATGTAAACTTCCTCCTAATGCTAATACCGTATCTCGGAAGCGTTTCCCGGTTTCTGAAACGGCTTTTTGATTATTTAATCCGGCTTCTTCAAAGGCAGAAAAGGCATCAGCACTTAAAACTTCTGCCCATTTATAACTGTAATATCCTGCCGAATAACCTCCCGCAAAAATATGACCAAAAGCACATAAAAAGGCATCTTCTGGCAGAGGTTTAATAATCATTGTATTCTCTGCAATGCGGTTGCGAACATCACTAACGGTTTCACTTCCTCCGGGTTGATAACGGTGATGTAATTCAATATCCACAAACCCAAAATGAAGTTGTCGCAGCATTCCTGTTCCACTCATATAGGTTTTAGCCGCTAACAACTTTTTGTAATAATGTTCGGGTAAGGTTTCTCCAGTTTGATAATGTTTTGCCATGCCAAATAAGGTAGCTTGTTCATAACACCAATTCTCCATAAATTGGCTTGGCAATTCCACCGCATCCCATTCCACATTATTAATGCCAGCAGCACCAGCATAATCAACAGTAGTTAACATATGTTGTAACCCATGACCAAATTCATGAAATAACGTTTCGACTTCTGTAAACGTCATTAAACTGGGTTGATCATCAATGGGTGGGGTTTGATTACATTGTAAATAAGCGACGGGTAATCGCACTTTGGTTTCGCCATTTTCTACCCATTTTGCACGACCAATACATTCATCCATCCAAGCTCCCCCGCGTTTTTCAGCCGGACGACTATAGGGATCTAAATAAAAGTAAGCAATGGGATTTCCACTTTCATTGGCAACTTGAAAATAGCGGACATCTTCATGCCAAATGGGGGCTTGACCATCGGCTGGAGTAATGGTAATTCCAAAGATTCGATGAACTAATCCAAAGAGTCCTTCTAAAACTTTCGGTAGGGAAAAATAAGGTCGTAATTCTTCATCGGTAAAAGCAAATTTTTCTTCCCGTTGTCGTTCTGACCAAAAGGCAATATCCCAATGTTGTAAATTGTTTGCTTCTTCGGCTCCTTTTGACGCAGCAAAGCCTTTTAAATCTTCAAATTCTTGTTGAGCCGCATCATAACTCACACTGCGTAATTCTTCTAATAAAGCTTCAACAGCCGCCACATTGGGAGCCATTTTACTGGCTAAACTTAATTCGGCATAGCTATCAAAACCCAGAAGGGTTGCTTTCTGTTTTTTGAGTTCTAAAATGCGTTCAATTAAGGGAAAATTATTCAAGTCTCCATTAGAAGCTCGACTAATATAAGCTCGATAAACTTTTTCTCGTAAATCTCGCCTCTGGCTATATTTTAAGAAGGGGCCAAAACTGGGAAAATCTAAGGTAATACGCCAGGGGCCGTTTTCTGGGGTGGCATTTTCTGACCCTTCTGCACGGGCAGCTTGAGCCGCTAAACTGAGTAAACTAGGCGGTAAACCTGCAATTTCTTCGGGTGTAGTTAAGGTTAAACTAAAGGCTTTTGTGGCATCTAAAACATGATTAGAAAATTGAGTCGAAAGCTCGGCTAATTCTAATTGAATGGCATTAAATTGATCCCGTTCTTCTCCTTGTAATCCAACACCTGATAATTCAGCATCTCGAATCGCTGTTTCAACAATGCGTTTTTGAGCCGAATCTAATTGCTCCCATTCTTGACTATTTCTTAACTGTTTAAAGCCTTGATAAATGGCTTGACTTTGATTGAGTTTATTGATAAACTGTACAATATTCGGCTGAACTGTTGCATGGGCGGTTCTTAATTCTGGGCTATTTTTGACTCCCATTAAATGCCCAACAATTCCCCAACTCCAGGTTAACCGTTCTTGTAATTTTTGCAGAGGTTCCACTAAACCTGTCCAGGTTGGTTTGACTTGGGTTTCTAAGGTAGTAAGTTCCTGTTCGAGTTCTGTTAAAAGTTGCGTAATCCCAGGAACAACGTGATCCGGTGTAATCTGTTCAAAGGGGGGTAATCCTTGACCGATCAGGAGTGGATTTTCTGTGATTGTTGCACTCATACTTCTGTTGTCTTTAGTCAGGGGTAGAACACCTTCTATGGTAATCAGAAATGGTATTTCTAGCTAGTCCTCCAAGGGTTTTAAACCCAGCAAGCCCCTATTTTTGTCGATGTCCTATCCTTTTTGTTAAAACCAAAAACACCACAATTTTCGTTTTCCATTGGGTCGAATAGTACGCCAATTCATTTTAGCCATTGCTAATTGTTCATCACTGACGATGGCACGGGTTAGATTCGCGCCACAGAGATTAACTCCTCGCAAATTTGCTCGATTTAAACAAGAATCTCGAAGATTAGCTCCCCGTAAATCAGCCCGTTCTAAATTAGCATTACTTAAATAAGCTTTGACTAATTGAGCATTGCGAAAATTCACTTCTGTTAATCGAGCGCGACCAAAATTAGCTTCAGTTAAATCGCAGTTTTGAAAATTACTATTACTTAAACGGGATTCATAAAAATTACATCCCGAAAAATCAAAATTTTGTAAGTTTAAACCGCTTAATTCACAATCGGGAAAATCGCGTTTTCCTTTCATGTAAGCAGTCTTTAATGTATTTTCATTCCATTTCGAGGCGGCGGGGGGCGGACTAAATTTACTTTGATTAGAAACAGGTTCATAAATCATGGTGCTAGGGGCACCTTGAGTGGCACTAAGACCACTGACTAAAGATGTTTCATCATAAATCTCTGTATCCCCAGCTACATTCTGTTGTTTTTTCTGGGTTAAGCGTTTATTCCGAGCTTGAATTTGAGCCGCCATACGCTGGGAAGGTAACAGCAAGGCGGTATTCGGTTCATTCAAAAACGTTGATTCCTGACTCGAAGTTGGTGATTTCCGGTTAGGATTAAGGTTGGGTTTCTGCTGCGTCACCATCCCTTCTGCTAGAATTCCATAACTGGATTCTGAATTTAACGCTCGTAGAACATCTTGCGCCGACTGATAACGATACTGTACGGAAAATTCCAACATCCGTTGCAAAATACTGGCAAAGGAATCACTGATATCTAAATGGGGTTGCCATAAAATTTCCCCTGTCACCGGATTACTTTCAAAGGAATTGGGCGATTTACCCGTCATTAAGTAAACACAGGTCATTCCCAAGGCATAAATATCACTGGCATAAACGGGACGCAATGCCATTTGTTCAGGGGGAGCAAACCCAGATGTTCCGATGGCAAAATTGGTAAATGCAGTTTGTCCAGTGCCCATCAGGGTTGCTTGATTGACTTGATCTTTGACCGCTCCAAAGTCAATTAAAACCAGACGTTCATCAATTCGCCGTCGTAAAATATTTGCAGGTTTAATATCTCGATGAATAACTTCTTGACTATGAATATAATGTAATAAAGGTAAAATTTCTTGAAGAAACTTTTTAACTTGCGTCTCGTTAAAAATGCCGTTTTCTTTGACTTCTTGTTTTAAGGTACAACCATCAATATATTCTTGGACTAGATAAAATTGTTTTCCCCCAACAAAATAATCGATGAGGCGAGGAATTTG